>CAJXPE010000091.1 GCA_913057965.1 uncultured Marixanthomonas sp.
TCCTTCTGAAAACCATTTCCAGAAAAATAGTCTGAGGACAAATCCATCCACAGAAAATCCTTCCGAAAGCGACGGTAAAGAGGATGATGAAAACCACTCCAATGAGCATAGAAATAACAAATAGGTGGAAGTCCTGTGGCCAAAAAGGAAATCCGAAAATATTAAACCTTCTTTCAAGAAAATTAAACAAGAGAAATTGATTGCCATTAATTTTTATAAAGGGAGCGGCAAACAAAAAAGCCAATAAAAAATAACTCACATATTTACGATATTCATAAAACTTACCGGAAGGTTTCTTGGGATACACCCAAGAGCGTTTCCCTTCTTCGTCGATGGTACCTATACTGTCCCTAAATGATTCGTTCTTTGGAGCTTCCACAATTACTATTATTCTTTTATTCTGATTATAAGACTTCTAAAACCTATTATTCCTCTACTACATCCCCCGTCACAGGCTGATCTTCTATTTTTAGCTGTATTTTAGTGGAGTCGATCACCTTTACCTCAACCTCTTCAACTGGTGCGTTTGGATCTACCCAAAGGTCTCCTTCGGGATCTTTAGGATCTGTAGGCGTAGTCCCATGTAAACTTAAAACGTAGCTGGCCACTTGTGCCATTTCACTGGGTTTTAAGTCGGTTTTCCAAGAAACCATACCTTTTCCGTCTCGTCCTCCTTCTGAAATAGTGTTAAACACATTTTTAATACCACCTCCCAATATCCAGTAATCATCCGTTAGGTTGGGACCAATCCCCCCACCACCATCAACTTTATGGCAGGCAATACAGTTAGCTTCGAATACAGTTTGTCCAGCTCCTATGTCTTCTTTTCCCGTCAATAGCTCAACAGTGTTTACATCTATTAAGTCTTTAGCAGTTTTTTTGTATTCCTCTATTTCAGCTTGGGCTTCGGCAACGGCAATTTCATATTCTTCTTCTTGGTCAATGCCGTCAAAAACATGATAGCGTACCATATACACTACGGCAAAAATGATTGACGCATAGAACATATACAACCACCAAGGTGGTAATACATTATCCAGCTCACGAATACCGTCGTAATTATGGTCTAGTACAATCTCACTTTCTTTTTCAATAGGTTTTTTGGCCAATAACTTTTTATAGGTCTTTTTAAACCAATTATTTTCTTTTCGAAGTGCTTCAGATGCAATAAATCTTTCTTGCGCTTCTTCGTTCAAACCACGAAAAAGAATGCTTTTTAAAGTTTCTGAAATAATTTCAATTGCAAGGGAAAACAGAAAAATCAATCCTAGAACCATCCAGATAACAGGGTATTTTACTATAGCCCACGTCTCACCAGATTCTACAATAAATTCCATAAGGAAAAACGCGAGAACCGTAAAGACTATAACTCGTATGTAAGATGCTGTTGTTTTCATGATGGCAAATCGTTTTTATCGTTTATTTCGTTGTCGGGAGTCAGTTCTAAAGGAATGTTACTGACTTCTTTTATATGTTCCTTTTTTGCTGTGAATACCCACCAGAACAGGACTGCAAAAAAGATGAAAAAAATGAGGAGTGAAATAATGGGATATATTGCCACACCATCAATACTTTCTAAGTTTCCTTTAATGAATTTTAACATGGCTAATCGTTTTGGGCTGAAGCTTCTTCAGCAGGTTTTACTTTAATATCAGTTCCTAAGCGTTGCAGGTAAGCAATCAACGCTACAATTTCCCTATCGCGCATTTCAACAAAACCTTCTCCATTTTCTTCAGCATATTTCTTATCGGCTTCGTATGTTTTCGCAAAATCCGGATCGCTGTACAGGTTTTCTTCAATTTTAGTTCCCTGTTCCGACATGGATTGTTGAGCATTGGTAATTTCTTCTTCAGAATATGGTACACCCAATGTTACCATCGCTTCCATTTTTGTTTCGGTAAGGCTTTTGTCCAATTCAGAATTTATCAACCATTTATAGGAAGGCATAATGGAACCGGAAGAAGTACTCTGTGGATCGTACATATGGTTTAAATGCCAGTTGTCACTATACTTACCTCCTACTCTAAGCAAATCAGGACCTGTACGCTTACTTCCCCATAGGAACGGGTGGTCATAAATATACTCACCGCTTTTAGAGTATTCCCCGTACCGTTCCACCTCACTACGGAAGGGACGCACCATTTGTGAATGACAGGAAACACAGCCCTCACGAATGTAAATATCACGGCCTTCCAACTCCAATGGAGAATACGGTTTTACACTTGAAATTACGGGTACATAATCATCTACCAATAGCGATGGGATAATCTGTACCGCACCACCAATTAAAATGGCGATGGTGGCAAAAATGGTTAATTTTACCGGCCGTCTTTCCAGCCATGTATGATAGCCTTCTTTTGCTGTACGGTGTTTGGTTACTTTTACCAACGGGGCTGCTTCAGCAAGTTCGTCTGTTACTTTACTTCCTTTACGGGCTGTCATTATAATGTTGTACAGCGCTATGAAAGCACCGAGGATAAATAGACTTCCTCCAATGGCACGCATCCAATACATCGGTATGATTTCGGCTACGGTCTCTAAGAAGTTTCCGTAGGTAAGCGTTCCATCTGGATTAAATTGTTTCCACATAGAGGCTTGAACAAATCCGGCAACATACATAGGTAAAGCGTACATGATAATACCTAATGTTCCTACCCAAAAGTGGGTGTTGGCCAACTTAATAGAGTATAATTTTGTCTTAAACAGTTTTGGCACTAACCAGTACACCATTCCAAAGGTTAAAAAACCGTTCCACGCTAACGCCCCTACGTGCACATGAGCAATAATCCAATCACTAAAGTGTGCAATGGCGTTTACATTTTTAAGCGAAAGCATCGGTCCTTCAAAAGTTGCCATCCCATACCCTGTGATGGCTACTACCATAAATTTTAAAACTGGGTCGGTACGTACTTTGTCCCAAGCTCCTCGTAAAGTCAATAGACCGTTTATCATACCACCCCAAGATGGAGCCAGTAACATGATAGAGAATGCTACCCCAAGATTTTGTGCCCAAGCAGGTAAGGAAGAGTATAGCAAATGGTGTGGTCCTGCCCAGATATAAATAAATATCAAAGACCAGAAGTGAATAATAGATAACTTATAGGAGTATACTGGACGATTAGCTGCCTTTGGTACAAAGTAATACATCAATCCTAAAAAGGGTGTGGTTAAGAAAAATGCAACAGCATTATGGCCATACCACCATTGTACCAGTGCATCTTGTACTCCAGCGTAGAATGAGTAACTTTTTAATGCACTAACAGGTAACTCAATACTATTTACAATATGTAAAACAGCTACCGTAACAAAAGTCGCTAGGTAAAACCAAATAGCAACGTAGAGATGCCGTTGTCTTCGTTTTAAAATAGTACCTATCAAATTGGCTCCAAACGCAACCCAAATAACTGCAATAGCAATATCAAAAGGCCATTCTAGTTCGGCGTATTCTTTAGAGGTAGTATAACCTAGTGGTAGTGTAATTGCAGCCCCAACAATAATAGCCTGCCAACCCCAAAAATTAAGGTTACTCAACCAATCTTTCCACATTCTGGCTTTTAACAATCGTTGAGAAGAATAATACACGCCAGCAAAAATGGCATTTCCCACAAAAGCAAAAATCACCGCATTGGTATGCAGAGGTCGTAACCGACCAAAACTTAACCATGAAATACCGTCGGTAACGTTAGGAAATAAAAACATAAAGGCCAGTAAGAGCCCTATACTCATACCAATAATACCCCAAAACATAGTGGCATTGACAAACTTTTTTACGATCTTGTTATCGTAATGAAACTGCTCTGTTTGCATAATAGTTAGTGTTTCTTCCCGCATTGGTGCAGGATTTTTTAATTATTTGAATTGACTTTATTTTCTTTTTTCTCCAATTGGGAAGCTTCTTCTTTTACAAGCTCATCCTCAAACAACATACGCACCGAAGGCGTATAGGTATCATCATACTGTCCTCTTTTTACCGAAATTATAAATGCGATAAAGAAGATGATTGCCACTAAAACACTAATGCTTAATAACACGTAAATAATACTCATACCTATTCTTTATTATGGTGTAAAACTACTTTTGAGACGACAAAAAAAATATGACATCCGTCAGCTTTGCTTATTTATATCCATTCTTAGTTTTCTACTAATATATTGAGTGCCAAGGGTTGTAAATACTACAATACTTATACTACTCAAAGGCATTAAAATAGCAGCAATAACAGGTTTTAAATGACCCGTTAGTGCAAATGAAAGTCCTACTAGGTTGTATAGTAATGAAAGCAGAAAAGCCCATTTAATAACCTTAATCCCTTTGTGGGAAAGATCAATATACCGTACTAGGTTTTTAAAAACCGTAGCATCTAAAATACCATCACAGGCAGGCGAAAAAACATTGATGTTTTCTGAAATAACAATCCCAACATCACTCTGTTTCAAAGCCCCAGCATCGTTAAGACCATCCCCTATCATCATCACAGTTTTACCAGATTGTTGCTGCTTATGTATAAACTCAAGCTTATCTCCAGGCTTTTGATTGAAAATAAGTTGCGTACCATCTGGCAGTAAACTCTCTAAATGTTCTTGTTCTCCATCGTTATCACCTGAAAGGACAATAACTTCTTTATCTTTCCCTAATGCTTCAAAAATTTCTGAAACTCCATTTCTGTATTCATTTTCAAAAACATAGCAACCTTTGTATTGCTTGTTGCTACTAATATGAACCGTTGTTTTCTTTTGTTTTTCTGAAGAGTCTTTTATCTGCATCTTTTCAGATGTATTCTCAACAAAAGCATAGGAACCCACTTTTATAGTTGCATTCTTTGCTGAAGCTGAAATCCCCTTCCCTACTTCTTCTTTAAATTCGTCAAGGGTTTGAATATTGTTTCTATCTAAGATGGCGTATAAGGAACGGCTCAAGGGATGATTTGATGCCCGAAGAGTACTCCTCAGAAGTTCTTGTTCCGTTTGAGTAAGCTCGATACCTTCATAGGTGATTGTGTTTTTTCGATTCGTTGTGAGCGTTCCCGTTTTATCAAAAATGACTGTATCTACTTTCGCCATTTGTTCAATTATGGAAGCTTCTTTCAAGTATAATTTATTGCTTCCGAAAATGCGCAACATATTACCCAATGTAAAGGGTGCTGCAAGCGCAATAGCACAAGGACAAGCCACAATCAATACTGCGGTAAATACATTAAATGCTTTTGAAGGATCTACCACCATCCAAAATAAAGTAGAAAGAAAGGCGATACTCAATACCCCCACCGTAAAGCGTTTGCTAATACTATCGGTCAACGATTGAAAAATACCCGTTTTATCTTTGCTAAACACTTCATTGCTCCAAAGCTGGGTTAAATAGCTTTGCTCTACGGGTTTCAACACTTCTACTTCCAGCACCCCGTTTTGTTGCTTTCCACCGGCATATAGTTTATCTCCACTTTGTTTGGAAACGGGATCAGCTTCGCCCGTTACAAAACTATAATCAATAAGCGCGTTCCCTTTTATTAAAATAGCATCCACAGGCAAAAGCTCGTTGTTACGGATAAGCAATCGATCGCCTTTTTGAATTTTATATACCTCAGCCTGTTCTTCTCTAGCACCACTTTTTTTATTTCGCAATAAGCGTGTTACAGCAATGGGAAAATACGATTTGTAATCTCGTTCAAAAGACAAGTATGAATACGTTTTCTGCTGAAAAAATTTCCCGAGTAATAAAAAGAAAATAAGACCGGTAAGGCTATCGAAAAACCCAGTGCCCCAATCCATGATAATTTCCATGGTACTTCTAATAAAGAGTACGGCAATACCAATAGCAATAGGCACATCAATGTTCAAAATACCAGAACGCAGCCCTTTATAAGCCGAAGTAAAATAATCTCTACCAGAATAGAATACGACTGGAACGGAAAAAGCAAACATCAGCCACCGAAACATGTTTTTAAATTGATCCAACCAAAATTCTTCTACTTCAAAATACTCTGGAAAGGAAAGAAACATGACGTTGCCAAAAGCAAAGCCAGCAACCCCAAGCTTATAAATTAGACTGCGATCAATATGTTTTTCTTTCTTTTCTAAATTTTCAAGTGATATATAGGGTTCGTAACCAATACGACTGAGCAGCAGAACCAATTCTTTTAGCGTAGTATTTTCAGAAGAAAAAGTGATACGAACTGTTTTTTCAGGAAAATTGACTTGTGACGTTTTTACTGATTTGTTTAGCTTGTTCAAGTTTTCTAACACCCAAATACAACTACTACAATGAATGGACGGAATTAAAAAAGAGACAACTTGTGTGATATTATTGTCAAATTCCAACAGCTTTTCAACAATGGCAGGGTTATCAAGAAAGTCGAATTTCCCTTCAATTTCTTGTGGGGAAATACCTGGATTGGTGTCCAGATCGTAGTAGTAACCAAGGTCGCTGTCTTGAAGGATATCAAAAACCGTTTTGCAGCCGTGGCAACAAAACGATTTCTCTTTGTGTTCAATAACAGTATCTAAACACGGATCCCCACAATGGAAACAGTTTGTCATTCAATTAAAATTTGCTCATTATACCTATTGCAAAGGTGCTACTGAACCCTATTTTAAAAAATGACAATTATCAGTTACGGAATTTTAGTCCCAAAAAGGATCAGAATATTCTGATTTGGAACTGTCTTTAATATGGATTTTTTCAATGGTTTCCAGTTCTTCTGGAGTTGCTACTTTTTGTATTTCATTGAACAGAATCCGCTCTTCAAAACGTATGTGTGCCTGTAACTCTTCTTCCAAAAGACTCAAAGATTTATTGGGGTCTTCGGTTTCTTTAAACAGCCTTTTAATACGACGGTGTTCTTTTAAGGCGCGTTTTACCATTTCATTTTCTTCACCCAAAATGGGAAAAATATATTTTTCTTCAGCTTTAAAATGAGGTTTTATTTCTGTTTTAAAAAACCAATTGGCATATTCCTGCATCCGTTCTATGGCAATATCCTTTGCAAACCCTTTTCGTATTTTCCAAGAAAAGAGCAAGCCAAAATGATGTTGTCTACTTAATGGTTTTAATGCTTCGTGACGTTTTATGGGTTTAGGTTTGTTTATTTATATTTTTACGTTTTATTTTTTTAAAAATGTTAGACCTACCTCTAACCCAGTTGTCAATTCATAAAGACTTGTGTTTTGCAACATTTCTTTAAGTTCTTCTCGAACAATCACAAATTTATCATGTATGGGACAGGGTCTGTTAGCGTTGCATCTATCAAAACCTAAAGCACATCCTTCGTAAATGGAGTTACCATCTATAGCAAAAACAATATCGGCCAACATAATAGTATCAATTTTATCTTTGGGTATTTCAAACCCTCCCAACGGACCTTTGGTAGATTTAATTGCATCGCTTTTTGCAAGTTGAATCAATATTTTTGCTGTATATGCTTCAGGAGAGTTAATTTCTTTTGCAATTTTTTTTAAGCTTACACGCTCTCCTTGTATTGATTGCAGAGCAATATAGATTGAAGCTTTAATTCCGTATTCACAAGCCTTAGAAAACATAGAAATTCCTTTAATGTAAAGATATCTTATTTCGGATACATTTAACTTTATTTAAAAAAACATAGTGCTATCTTGACTTTCAAGCATCAAGCTTTAGTTTCGAAATCGTTTATTTGCTTCCCGTTCCAATGCTTCCCGATGATCGGGATGGGCAATTGTAATGAGTGCTTTGGCTCGTTGTTCCAATCCTTTTCCAAAAAGGTTGACCACCCCATACTCTGTTGCCACATAGTGTACGTGTGCTCGAGTAGTAGTTACGCTAGCACCTTCTTGAAGGAACGGGGTTATTTTTGAAATTCCTTTATTGGTTACCGAAGGCATAGCTATAATGGGTTTTCCTCCTGGTGAGAGTGAAGCTCCGCGAATAAAATCCATTTGGCCTCCAACACCTGAATATTGATAAGTACCTATAGAATCGGCACATACTTGACCCGTCAAGTCAATTTCAATAGCACTATTTATAGCAGTCATTTTGGGGTTTCGGCGAATAATTGCGGTATCGTTTGTATATCCCGCTTCCTTAAAGTGAACAATGGGATTATCATCGATAAAATCATATAATTTCTGAGTACCCATTGCAAAGCAGGTTACTATCTTCCCAGTTTTAATTTCTTTGTTTTCCCCAGTGATAATACCTTTTTCAACCAATGGCAAAATACCATCACTAAACATTTCGGTATGAATACCCAAGCGTTTATGGTTCGTTAAATTGTTCAACACCGCATTAGGAATATTACCGATTCCCATTTGCAACGTGGCACCATCTTCTATCAAGCCAGCTACATTTTTGCCAATAATTGCTTCTACTTCTGTCGGGCTTTCTATTATGGATGCGTGAATCGGCTCATCTACTTCAATTGCCAAATCAATATTTTTTATATGAATAATTCCATCTCCGTGTGTTCTTGGGACTTTTGGGTTGATTTGCGCTACAACTTTTTTAGCCGTTAAAATGGCTGGCAACGTAATATCTACCGAAGCACCCAATGAGCAATATCCGTGTCGGTCAGGTGGAGAAACCTGAATAAAAGCAACATCCAATGGCAAAATATTTCGCCTAAATAACCAATGTATTTCACTCAAAAATACCGGCACATAATCGCCATAAGGGCTATGCACACCTTTTCGTACGTTACCTCCTACAAAAAAAGTATTTAAATGAAAGGCTTCATTATAGGGTGCTTCTAAATATTTTGCTTCTCCGTGGGTATGAATTTGTACAATTTCAACATTTTTTAAATCTGAATACCGTTCACATAAGCTGTTTATCAATACATTTGGAGTCATGGCAGCACCTTGGAAAAAAACCCGATCACCAGATTGTACGGTGGAAATTGCTTGTTGAGGCGATACTATCTTTAAGTTTTTATGATTCATCTGTCGTTATCTTTGGAATGCAAAGGTGTAAAACCTTTCAGTCTTTAGTTATGATTTATGTCATACCAATAAATCATCTATACTTTTACCATTGCAACTTAATTTTACTTTCTTTAAAATAATGATTTCTTTTAAAAAACACATACACATTGCCCTTGGATATTTTGTTTTGATTGCTATTATGGGAGTTGCTCTTCGTCTTTTTGCAATAACCGAATTGCCTATTACCTATCGATACATTGTACACACCCATTCGCATATTGCTTTATTGGGCTGGGTTTATACTGGATTGACCACCGTTTTGTATTATCTTTTTTTACGGGATAGTGAGATTTCAAAAAACTACACCTATCTTTTTTGGGGTACACAGGCAACTATTATAGGAATGTTATTTTCCTTTCCTTTTATTGGATATGCCTTGTTCTCCATTATTTTTTCCACTCTTTTTTTGGTTGCGACCTATGTATTCGCTTTCTTTTTTCTTAAATATACTCCCAGTAAATTAAAATCACTTCAATCGTATAAGTTAATACGAGTAGCTATTTGGTTTATGGTACTTTCAAGCATTGGTCCTTGGGCTATAGGGATTATCATGGGCACGTTGGGAAACACGTCGCCTTGGTATCACAACTTAATTTATTTCTACTTACATTTTCAATACAACGGTTGGTTTTTGGTTGCATTATGTGGAATTCTGTTCCGTTTATTTGAAGAACATGAAGTTACCCTTTCGAAAAAAAATTTTAAACAATTTTACTACCTATTAAATATTGGTGTTATATTGACTTTTTTTATTTCTATTTTATGGATGCAGCCACATTGGCTTTTTAATGCGCTAGCAATCATTGGAGGGGCATTACAAATAAGTGCATTTAGTATTCTTTACGGAAAAATTTTGTGGGAACGATCCACTTTAAAAAAGCATCTATCAAAACAAACAGGATGGTTAATGAAATTTGCTGGATTTTGTCTTGTAATAAAATTGACCGCTCAGTTAATGGGTTCGTTTCCTACAACTGTTGAAATTATTTCTGGGAATATAGATTACATCATCAGCTACCTCCACTGGGTATTTGTTGGATTGGTTAGTGTAGCTTTGGTGGCCTTTTTACATCATTTTAAATTAGTGGTCCTTCCCAAAATTGCTTTGGTTTCCTATTTGGCAGGCTTTTTAATAACCGAATTCCTTATTTTTTATCGTGGCAGTATGAGCGCCTTTAATTTACCGGCCATACCTGATATTTCCTTTTGGCTAACTATAGCAAGTGTGTTGCTATTGTTTGCCATTAGTTGGTTTTTTGCTTTTCAGTTTAAAAGAATCAGTTAAACTGTCTCTTCTTCAGGACATAATTTTTTGGATACTTCAACCATTTCTTTTACAATAGAAGCTCCTTTGTCTTTATTGTACCAAAGCTGCAATTGTGTTTTAAAAGTATCGTCCAATTGTCCATGTTCAGTTTTATAATCCGTCACTAATTTTGTGGCTGCCTGCGAACGTGGTCCCCACTGTTCAAGTACTTCATATTGATCATTTAAAATAATTAATTTTGGAATACTTTTAGAACCATTGGTAAGAAACTGGTCCATTAATTTCGGATGTTCATCACGTAGTACGATTTTTAAATCTATATAATCGGAGGTTTCAGCTATTTTATTGAGAAACGGAAGCGTTTGCGCAGCATCACCACACCAAGGCTCAGTAATAACCAGCCACGTTTGCTTTTCACAGATGTTTTTAAATTGTGATTGAAAAGTTTGAGTAATCGTAGCTGTTTTGTCCAAACGCTTGCTTCGGCTTAAATTCAATTTTGTGTCTGTCTCTTATACACATCTCCGAGCCCACGAGACCTCTCTACATCTC
>CAJXPE010000092.1 GCA_913057965.1 uncultured Marixanthomonas sp.
GGGCTCGGAGATGTGTATAAGAGACAGCATATTTTCTGAAGACATCTCACTATCGTTAGAAGTTGTATTTTTAGAACTATTGCAAGCTATTGCAAAAACAAATAATATGCTAATACTGGTTTTTAAAAATGTCATTTTATTTTATTTTTTGAGTTTTCAACAAGTAAAATACAAATAATGTATGTTAATAGGCGGAACACTTAAAAAATTTAACGTTTAATGCTGCTATTTTTTTCTTATACATTGTATTTTTATAGAATTAAGAAAATGTTAACTAAAACTAACGTAATGAAACTAAAACTATCTCTATTAGTAATGTTTTTATTGGCTGTCTGCTCAGTAAAAGCACAAGATCAAGATGCAAAGAAGCCTACCTTTATTGGTAAGGCAATTTCTATGCAGCATGTTCCTTCCATTTCATCACAGACAAATCTTCCTCCTGCTCGGGTTAAGGAAGCTGAAATGAACGACGCAAGAGCCGCTAAAAACAACATTATCCCTGGAAAAGATCCGCAAAAAGAAAATGATTATTTTGTAAGGAATCAAAACAGGTTAGCTGGTAAAATATCAGGTAAGGCCCCATCTTTAGTATTTGATGCTGCTTCTTCAAATTCACAACCTACTGATCCAGCTCTAGCAGTTGGTCCAGATCACGTATTTGTGGTATTTAATACTGGTTTTATAATTTATGATAAAACAGGAAACGCATTGACTCCACAAACGGCACCGAATCCAACAATTTTTCCAAATGGAGGATGTTGTGACCTTACTGTATCATACGATAACGCAGCTGATCGTTGGGTAATTACCTTTTTAGGAGCCGGTGCTCAAATAGCAGTTTCTGACGGTCCCGACCCCGTAAATGATGGTTGGAATGTTTATACAATTCCTTCTGTAAGTGATTACCAAAAACTTTCAGTATGGAGTGATGGTTATTATATTACAGATAACACTTCTAGTGCTAACAACCGTATATATGCTTTGGAACGAGATGCTATGTTGGCTGGAGATCCTGATGCTCAAATTATCGGTTTTCCATTACCAGGTATAGCTACTAATGGATTTTACAGCCCACAAGCGATTAATGTTACAGACGACAACTTACCAGCAGCTGGAAGTGCACCGATTGTATACCTTCAAGATGATGCTTGGGGTGGTGTTACAGAAGACCATATAAAAGTATGGACGGTTGATGTAGATTGGGATAACCCAGGTAATTCAACAATTTCTCAACCTAATGAACTTGTTACAACCCCGTTTATTTCAGTTTTTGATAACGGAAGTTTTTCTAATTTAAGTCAACCAGGTGGTGGTGCTATAGATGCACTACAAGCAACTATTATGAACCAAGCTCAATTCAGAAAGTTTTCAGGTCATAACTCTGCTGTTTTTGACTTTGTAGTTGATACCGATGCTTCTAGTGGAGAATTGGCTGGTATTCGTTGGTTTGAACTACGTCAATCTGGCGATGGACAGCCATGGACGATTCATCAAGAAGGTACTTATACCTCTCCAGACGGAAAACACGCTTGGCATGGTAGTATGATGATGGATGTTCAAGGTAACATCGGTATGGGGTATACAGCTATGGCTGGTGCAGATACTCCAAACCCTTCTGATTTTCGGGTAAGCTCGTATTATACTGGTAGATATGCTTCAGATCCTCTAAATACAATGACTATTACTGAAGAATTGATTGCTGCCGGAAACGGAAATATCCCATCAAACAGATATGGTGATTATAGTAAAATAGACATAGATCCTAACAATGATAAAGAATTTTGGTTTATCAATGAATATATAAACAGTGGTAGAAAAGATGTTGTTGGTGTATTTCAAATAGCACCAAACTTTGACGATGATTTAGGTGTTGTAAGTATTGACGAACCTATTACTGGAACTCTATCAGCAAATGAAACAGTAACAGTTACTATCTTCAATTTTGGTCAAAATGACGCATCAAATTTCGATGTTACTTTTCAAGTAGATGGTGGAGCTGTTGTTACTGAAACGTTTACAGGAACTATTGCATCTGCAACTTCAGAACAATATACATTTACAGCAACTGCAGATTTATCTACAGTAGGTCAAACATACTCAATTACTGCAGCTACAGATTATGCTGCTGATGAAGATAATACAAATGACTCAACAACAAAAGAGGTGACGTATTTAGAGCCTAACGATATTGGGGTTACAGCAATTTCGTCGCCAAATTCTGGGACTAATTTAACAGACACTGAGACTGTTACCGTTACTGTTACCAATTTTGGAGGCGAACCACAATCTGATTTTGATGTTACATACAGTCTTGATGGGAATGAAGTAACTGAAACGGTTGCTGGCCCATTAGAAGGTAATACTACATTGGATTATACATTTACACAAACTGTAGATTTATCGGCTTTTGGATCGTATAACCTTGTAGCAACAACTTCGTTGGCAGGTGATAGCGATACTTCTAATGATTCATTTTCAAAAGAGGTTGTTAATTCAAATTGTCAACCAGAATCTGATTGTACCTTAGGAGATGGTATTCGTTTGTTCCAAGTAGGAACTATAAATAACTCTTCAGGATGTGATTCTAATGGATATGGAGATTACACAAACCTTTCTACAGACCTTGAAGATGACAGCACCAACGATTTAACTATTACTACAGAATACGGTAACCAGTTTGTTCGTGTTTGGATTGACTTTAACGATGATTTTGTATTTACGATAGATGAATTGGTAGTAGATAATTATGAAATCGCAGATGGACAAACCGGAGGTTCTTATACTGAAACAATGGATCTTGTTGTTCCTGCAAGTGCTACTTTTGGAGAACACTTAATGCGTGCAAAAACAAGTTGGAACGCACCCGTACCAGATGATGCTTGTGAGGAAACAACTTATGGCGAGACCGAAGATTATATGGTAAATATTGTAGATGAATTAGGCGTAGGTGATAACCCATTTGCTGAAGCAGAATTTACAGTAGTGAAAGCTGGAAAAAATATTTTTGATGTATCATTGAATACACAATCAATTACCAGCAAACTAGAATTATCGGTTTATAATGTTCTTGGACAACGATTAGTATATCGTGTGCTTAAGAATGATGGCAATGGATATAACTATAACTTAAATATGTCTTACGTTCAAAGTGGGGTTTATTTAGTGAAAATAGGAAACAGTGATATAGGAAAGGTAAAACGAATTATCGTTGAATAAACCATCCTAATTAAATTAGTTAAAAAGGCGGGAATGTAAATTCTCGCCTTTTTTTATACGTTAAAAGTAAGCTCTCAATTGGACACTTCCGGTATGCACGGTTTTTGAGGTTTCACTCTTTCTGCCTAAATAAGAAAGATTGGCATCTAAGTATTTGGTAATCCGTTTCTGAAATAACACACGCCACGTAAAATTAGTTCCAGGCTGTAACCCTTCGAGCATTTGATAGGCTACAGGCGAAAAAGCACTTCCCGTAAAATCATTGGTTATGTAGTTAAACTCTCCATTCATCGATATCTTTTCAGCATTGCTATATGCAAACGACGCACCTAACTTTTGTTGATTCAATTGTTCCATATTCCCTAATATATTATCCTTATTTGCAAATTGGTAAAAGACATCAAATCGCGTTTGCTGATCTAATAAATAGGAAACTTTTGGTTGAAACTCATAGGTGTCTAATTTATAATTCCGAGCCGGAAAATTTTCAGAAGTACTTTCATTAATACCCAAAGCACCATTCAAGTTAAATAGCCAACTTTCCCAAACTTTATGGTTAAATTTTAATTGATGACTCTGTAATTTGTTTTTCTGAAGCCCCACCGAAAGTAAATTATCACTTGAAGAAGAAATATAGGTATAGCTTGTTGTATACTTTTGTTTGCCCCGGTTAAAGAACAAAGCATTCCTGAAGTTGAGGTTTAATCCTAATTGATTGCTGCCGCCATCTTCAAAAGGGTTGATGTTAAATCCATCGTTATCCCGTCTTACTTTTCGGTCAATAACGTAAGATGTTTGGTTGTAAAATTTAGAAAGTACTTTAAAAAATCCTTCTTTACTGGACCATTGTTGCGGATTAAGCGTCACAATTTGGCTAAATTTATTCTGCCGAATCTTCACAAAAACCTGATTAGGCAGCAATATCCGAACATATTCGGCTTGATCTTGAAACTGCGCCACTTCAAATTCTTCCAGATCTTGAACCCCGTTGTTGTTATAATCGTTCCAAGTGTACACCCCTTGTCCGGCATCTACTTTTACATAGGTAAATTCCTGTTGTGGTACTACGCCATTGTTAGATTCCAACGTGGTATTAAGCCAAATCCCATTTTCAAAGAATGATTGATTATAGATAATTCGGGAGTTTAATGATTTTTCAAGCTGTTCTTTTTGGCTAGTTGCAGGAGGATTTACTGTAAAAAAACCTATTGAATCTCTTAGAATTGGCTCCCGCTTTAAAACCCGATAATTAGCAAATACGGAAAGTTGAGTAGTCTCGTTGCTAATCAATTTCGATTTCATAAAATAGGTGTTCGAGCTATTCACTTTCTGAAGTCTTGCATTGCTAATACTATCGTTTATTTGATGACGATACCCGGCTTCCACAAAAACATTCGTACTATCACCAATACCTGCGAAACCTTCATACGATTGAAACTTTTGGCTTACAGGCGTTAATTGGTTGTCCTCAATAGTTCGCACTTGGTTGTCTTCGTAACCAACTTTACCACCCACCCAGCTTTTATCAAACGAATATGTAGTGGTATTTGCTATTCTAGTAAACTTGCTATCTAATGAATCACTTTTACTGTTCAATAAACTCGCATTTGTACGGCTACGAAGTTTTTTTAATTGAATGGCTGAAGAAATCACATGCCGTACCCCACTGAAATTTTCAGAAAAATCTAAATTTTGAAATTCATATGTTCCGCTGCCAATTTCAGGATGTGAAAACTCGACTCCAGATGTTATAAACCGTTGATCTCCCATTGGGTTAATCAAGTTCCAGTCTCGGTTAAATTCAATATTATACAAGCGCTCAATTGTCCTAAAATCTTTATTTATATAGTCTACAGTAGCAAAACCGTTAACTTGTAAAGTATCTTGTGTATTCAACAATCGTTGCCTTGCAGCTAATCGTCCCGCAAAACCATCATTATCGCCGTCGTCTATATTTGAAAATAAATTGAGATCATTTTTACTTCCGGCAACTTCAAAGCCAATATCTGTTTTTTCTGAAGGGCGGTAGCTTCCGTTTAAACCTCCAATTTGTAATTTCATTGGAGCATTTAACTGAATTATAGGTTCATAATTTCCTTGTGGAACTCCATTAATAGGAGGTACATATTCAAAAATTCGACTAATAGCACTTTGGTCACTAATTACATAATTCCCTTGATTATTACCCACCAACGTAAACCGAACACTGAATAGTTCATCATCTGGATTACTTGAAAACACAAAAACTTCTTGTCCGTTGATGATTTCTTTTCTGTATAAAATCTTGTTTTCGGAATACGAATCGGGAATGGCAGAAGGTGCTGTCATCGCATCCATATCATCACCTGCCGCTTGTAAGATAGCGACTTGTTCTTCGGATAAATTTTGTTGTAAAGGTTGGTTTTTAGCGTCACTTTCAGAGTACACATACGTACCAATGTCAAGCTTTTCACTGCTGTAATTTCCGCCTCCATAACCAATAAAACGCGTGTAGCTCCTATCGGTATATTGATATTCCACCGAAATACGCATATTCGCGGTAATGGGGTACGTGGAGTTAAAAGTTATTTCACCTGCGTTGTAATCAATCACATAGTCATTGTTCTCACCTCGTTGCAACAACAAGCCATTTACATACACGCGTTCACTTCCCGAAACAATCAATATAAACAGTTCACCATTGGGTCCCACTAGTTTATACGGACCTTGATTTCCTTCCTGCCCTGTAAATTGACTCCGTTGAAATACTCCTTTTACAATCGCTCCACTAGCAAAAGCTGAGGTTTTAGCACCACTTTCGTGCTCAAGCGTGCCGCCAAGGGCGATTCCTTGCACTTTTTTGGTAAAACGCCCAAAGTAGCTGTTTTTGTTTTCAAGATCAACATCACCGGCTCTAATTTTCCAATTGTCGCTAAACAATTCAATAAAAATTTGATCAAATTCATCCAGACTTTGCGAATAGCCACCTTCCTGTGTAGGAATGTTAGCATCTTGTATCGAGGCTCGAATGGAAACTTTATCGCTTAGTTTCCCTGTAATTTGAAGGTCTAATTGCGAGTTTAACACCGCATTTTGATTGTTTCCTATGGTGATGCCGCGTGAGATGCTTCCAACCGTATTCAATCCATCAAATGGAGTGAAGGTATTATCGGCGGTACTTTCTTCCAACGAATATAATTTTTCAATCGCTCCAGTGTTTTCTACAATTAAATTTTTATCGAATGTATAATAGTCCCGAGTTAGAAAAAGTGGGTACCGAAGGTATTCAATGGTGATCGTATCTTGGGATTGTAGTGTTTCTTCAGAAAAAATAACCGTTGATCTTTCATAATCAACGGTATAAGAAAGCGAATCAATAATTGCCCCTGTTTTGTCTAAAACGCGAAAGCGAGACGGGTTAATGCTAAAACTATCCACCACAACCGTATCGGTTATAACTACTTTTTTGGTTCGGTAATTAGATAGCGTATCTTGCGCAAAGCCAGCTGCGGCCATAAAAAACGTTAAAAGAAACAGATACAATTTCATTACCTATACAACTTACTACAACTGTTTTTATTTTGTGGACTATTTTAAGAAAACCTTTCAGGTATTCTGTAGGGTAAAAATGCAATGTTAGTTATTTTAGCGGTTACTTTTGAAAAATCATAGACATGAAAATTATTTCTTACAACGTAAACGGAATACGAGCAGCTATTAGAAAAGGGTTTTTGGATTGGATTCAAAATGCCAATCCAGATGTGATCTGTATTCAAGAAACCAAAGCGATGAAAGAGCAAGTAGATACCGATGCGATTACCGAAGCTGGATATCCGTATCAATATTGGTATAGTGCCGAAAAAAAAGGGTACAGTGGTGTCGCTATTTTTTCAAAAACAGAACCTAATAATGTGATGTACGGGACGGGAGTCGAGTATATGGACCACGAAGGAAGAAACATTCGAGTGGATTTTGATAACCTTTCGGTGATGAGCTTGTACCTACCCAGCGGAACCAACATTGCCCGTTTGGAACACAAGCTAACCTATATGGACGATTTTCAACAATATATTAATGAGTTGAAACAAGAAATTCCAAACTTGGTCATTTGCGGCGATTATAATATTTGTCACGAAGCGATTGATATTCACGATCCAGTACGGAACAAAAACGTATCAGGGTTTTTACCTGTAGAACGTGAATGGATTGGCAATTTTATGGATAGCGGATTTATAGACTCGTTCCGTCATTTCAACAAAGAACCGCATAATTATACCTGGTGGAGCTATCGAGCCAATGCCCGTAACAATAACAAAGGATGGCGTATTGATTATAATATGGTTGCAAAACCATTACAAGAAAACTTAAAAAGAGCCGTTATACTACCTGAAGCCAAACACAGTGACCATTGTCCTTTGTTGGTTGAGCTTGAATTTTAAAATTAATACCAAATCGATCCAGCGTATGTTTAAAAAGATTTTCTTCGGAATTTTTATTGCCTTAATGGCAACTTCTTGTGTTTCATCAAAAATTTACGACGATTTAAAAGACCGTTATGCGGCTTTAAAATCTGAAAATGAATCATTAATGAATCAATTGGACAATACTTCTTCAAATGGCGAGGTATATTCTGTAGCTCAATTACGAGAGAAAATTGAAAAATTAAAAGCTGAAAATACGCGTTTGGAAATGGATTTAGCTGCTTCAGAAAAAAATCACAACCGTTTACAAGAGTCATATGATGCGCTAGAAGCTAATAGTTCTTCTGCATTAACTGAAAACTTAGAACGCAACCGAAAGCTATTAACACAATTAGAAGAAAAAGAACGGGCGTTAGCTGCGGAAAGTCAACGACTGAATAAACTTCAACAAGATTTAGCCGCTCGCTCTAAGCGAGTTGATGAATTGGAAGGCATTATCGCTGCAAAAGACGCAAAAATGAAAGCCTTAAAAGATGCCATTTCGGCTGCTTTGACCAATTTTGAAGGAAATGGCCTTACCGTAGAACAACGCAACGGGAAAGTATATGTATCTATGGAAAATAAGCTGCTTTTTGAAAGTGGAAGCTGGGCAGTAAACTCGAGAGGAAGACAAGCGGTGGTTCAGTTAGGAAATGTACTGGCTCAAAACCCTGAAATAGCCGTGTTAATTGAAGGGCACACCGATAATGTACCCTACGGCGGCAACGGACCTTTAAAAAATAATTGGGATCTTTCCACCAAACGAGCTACTGCGATTGTAAATATTTTGACTGAAAACTCAGCGATTCCAAAAGATAATTTGACTGCTGCCGGACGCGGAGAATATGCGCCTATTGCGACAAACACAACTTCTGAAGGAAAAGCTAAAAACCGCAGGATTGAAGTAATTTTAACCCCAAAACTGGACGAAATTTCTAAGTTGTTGAATGAAATTTAAGTTTATCAGACCTTTATTTATAGGTTCTTAGGATGTAATTATTCATAAAATTCAGGTATATTTTAAATTGTACGGATATTTTAATTATTTTTATACGTACAATTAATAGATTATGAATACAAAATTGACTTTAAAGCTTAATCAGGAAGTAATTGAAAGAGCGAAAAAATACGCATCAGACAAAAAAATTAGCTTGTCTAGAATTGTAGAAGCATATCTGCAATCATTGACAACTGACAAGAACGATACAGATTTTGAAATTTCTCCATTCATTAAAAGTTTAGCTACGGGAACAAAAATCCCAACTGACTTAGATTATAAAAAAGAGTATACAGATCGATTGTTGGAGAAATATAAGTAGATGAAAAAAAGAATATTTTTAGATACAAATGTAATTCTTGATTTACTTGGCGAAAGAGATCCATTCTATAATTCAATCGCTAAACTTGCAACCTTAGCTGACAAAGAAATACTAACATTAGTTGTTTCACCAATATCATTTGCAACGCTAAACTATTTCCTTTCAAAGTTTGAATCTGCACAAATTGCTCAAGAGAAATTAAGAAAATTTAAAATAATATGTGAAATCTGTAAATTAGATGAACACATCATCGAGAAAGGACTGAATACTTCTTTTAAAGATTTTGAAGATGCGCTCCAATATTTTAGTGCTGTAGATTCAGATTGTGAGATTATCATTACCAGAAATGTAAAAGATTTTAAAAAATCATTACTGCCAGTGATGACTGCTGATGAATATTTAAAGAGTTTAAAATCAAAATAAGTACGTTCTATAACGTATAATTTTATCTTGATTCTTATAGTCCAGATGACGATTTGGTCGCTCTTAAGACTTTAACTCACAAAAGCACTATACCCTGTAATCGCTCTACCCACAATCAATGAATTTATTTCTTTAGTTCCTTCATAACTGTAAATAGCTTCGGCATCTGCAACAAAACGAGCTACATCGTGTTCTAGTAAAATACCGTTTCCACCCATTACTTCTCGGGCTCGGCTTACGACGTCTCGGGTTCGCATGCTACAAAACACTTTAGCAAGGGAAGCGTGTTCGTCAGTTAATAAATCTTCATCTTGCAATTCTGAAAGGCGGAAACACAATGTTTGCATCGCAGTTAAATTGGAAACCATTTCCACCAAATGATTTTGAATCAATTGAAACGAAGCAATAGGTCGTCCAAACTGTTCGCGTTTCTTGGTGTATTTTAAAGCACTTTCATAGGCACCTCTAGCACAACCCACCGCTTGCCAAGCAACGGCAGCACGGGTCATTTTTAGTACTTGTGCGGTGTCTTTAAACGATTCGCATTTCTGTAATCGATCACTTTCTGGAACGCGGCAATCTTTCATTGTGATCAAAGCATTTTGAACCGTACGAAGGGCCATTTTGTTTTCCATTTTTTCAGCTTTAAAACCAGGGTTTCCTTTTCTAACTAAAAACCCTTTAACCCGATCACTCTCTTCGTCTCTTGCCCAAATAATAATCACATCGGCAAACGTGGCATTTCCAATCCATTTTTTTTGTCCGTTAAGCACCCACTCGTCACCTTCTTGTCTACATGTAGTGCCCAAACCACCGGCAACAGCCGACCCTACGTCAGGTTCGGTTAAACCAAAGGCACCAATTTTTTCCATGCGTTGCATTTTAGGGAGCCATTCTTGTTTTTGTTCTTCACTTCCGCATACGTAAATAGAACCCATCGCCAGACCACTGTGCACGCCAAAGAACGTTGAGATAGAAACGTCAACACGGGCTAATTCCATGGCGATAATTCCCTCCATTAAAAAGCTTTGTTCGTCTGGACCAATGCCTTCATAGGCAATTCCGCAGATATCTAATTCGGCCATTTTTGGGATGATTTCAAAAGGAAATTCGGCTTTGTTCCAATATTCATTAGCGATTGGCTTCACTTCCTTTTCCATAAAATGCCGAACTTTTAACTGGATTTCTCGCTGCCGTTCGGTCAATTTTAAGCTTAAATCATAAAAATCGCCATCAATGGGCGGCAGTTTATGTTGTCCTTTTTT
>CAJXPE010000093.1 GCA_913057965.1 uncultured Marixanthomonas sp.
GGCAGCGTCAGATGTGTATAAGAGACAGGTCACAAAACAATAATTCAGCTACCTTTCAGCTTAATCATGAAATAGAAGTTTCAGCAAAAAAGGTATGCATCGCAACAAACGGTTTTGTCAAACAATTGTTGGACGAAGAAGTAAAACCCGCACGCGCTCAAGTTTTAATTACAAAACCCATTGAAAACCTACATATTAAAGGCACATTTCATTTGGATAAAGGATATTATTATTTCAGAAATATCGATAATCGAATTCTTTTCGGCGGTGGAAGAAACCTCGATTTTAAAGGCGAAGAAACTACTGAAATAGCAATTACGGAACCAATTCAGAACAAATTAGAAGAATTATTACAAACCACCATTTTACCTAAAACCTCTTTTGAAATTGATAGGCGATGGAGCGGAATTATGGGCGTGGGAACACAGAAAAAACCCATTGTAAAACAACTCTCTTCAAACATCTTCTGTGGCGTACGTCTCGGAGGTATGGGCGTGGCTATTGGGAGTGCCATTGGTCATAATTTAGCTAAACTTGCAAGTGAATGAAACGATTCTTTAAATTTCTTTTTAAAGCTGTAGTCTGGTTTATCGTTATCACTGTCCTGTGGGTGGTGGCGTATAAATTTGTACCCGTTCCGTATACCCCGTTAATGGCGATTCGTTCGTATAATGGCAATGAAAATTATGAAACGAAACATCAATGGGAATCCATTGATGACATCTCTTCTTATTTACAATTGGCTGTCATTTGTTCAGAAGATCAAAACTTTATAAACCATAATGGTTTTGATTATGATGCCATTGAAGAAGCATACGAAAAAAACCAAGCTGGCAAAAAATTGCGTGGAGCAAGTACCATTTCGCAACAAACGGCAAAAAATGTTTTTTTATGGCCGGACAGAAGTTGGTTTCGGAAAGGAATGGAAGTTTATTTTACCTTTTTAATAGAAACGATATGGAGTAAAGAACGGATTATGGAAGTGTATTTAAACAGTATTGAAATGGGTGACGGTGTGTTTGGTGCCGAAGCCGCTGCACAGTATTGGTTCAACAAAAAGGCTAAAAATTTATCGCAATATGAAGCTGCCGCAATCGCTGCTATTTTACCAAATCCGAGAAATTATAGGGCTTCTCCAGCTTCTGCCTATATTGAAAAAAGAAAATCGTGGATTGTAAAACAAATGCGTTATTATGGTACTTTTACGTTAGAAGAAAAAAAGAAAAATGAATGATAAAGAATTAAAAACCGCTTTATTGAACCACTGCAAGGAGGTGGTTGAAAACCGTTTTGATAAAATAAAACAAACCATAGCAGGTATTGAAGAATCATTGGTTGAAGAGTCTAAAAGTAGTGCGGGGGATAAACATGAAACCGGCCGTGCGATGCTACATATAGACCGTGAAAATGCTGGAAAACAATTACTGGAAATTGAAAAGTTACAACAGTTAGTGCGAAAAATAGATGTTAATTCCAAGTCAGATTATGCACGGTTGGGAAGTTTGGTATACACAAATCAGGGAACTTACTTTCTAAGTATTTCTATAGGCGCAGTTACAGTTGGCAAATCTATTTATATGTGTGTCGCCCTCAACGCCCCCATAGGTCAAATACTGTCTGGAAAAAAGAAAAATGATTCGTTTATATTTAATGAAAAGGAGTTCACCGTTAAAAGCGTAGCGTAAAAACTGATTTCTGCTCTTGAAAAACTCAGTTTGATAGCAGCCTTATCAATAATTGCTTATTTTTGATATAATTGAAAAGAGACTTATGACAGAAAAACCAAAATTTGCCGTTTTTGGCGGCGGAAGCTGGGCAACCGCTATCGTAAAAATGCTGTGTGAAAACCTAGACGAAGTAGGGTGGTATATGCGCAATACCTATGCATTAGAACACATTAAAAAAGAAGATCATAACCCAAATTATTTAAGTTCGGTAGAATTTAAAGTTTCACAGCTTAAATTGAGCAACGATATCAATGAAATGGTGGAATACGCCGACTACCTTATTTTTGTGATCCCATCTGCTTTTGTTGAAACAGAGCTTAAAAAAGTGAATGTTTCTCTTGAAGATAAAATTGTTTTTTCAGCTATTAAGGGGATTGTACCAGAAACAAGTTTAATTGTTGGCGACCACTTTAATACGCATTATAATGTGGCCTTTAATAATATTGGTGTTATCTCAGGACCTTGTCATGCCGAAGAAGTTGCTTTAGAGCGACTTTCATATTTGACTATTGCATGCGCTGATGATGAAAAAGCCAAATTAGTGGCAGATACCTTATCTAGCGACTATATAAAATGTACTACCAGTGACGATGTTATGGGTACTGAATATGCCGCCATGCTAAAAAACATCTATGCCATTGCGGCAGGGATTGCACACGGTTTAGGGTATGGCGATAACTTTCAAAGTGTATTGATGAGTAATGCCATACGCGAGATGAAAAAGTACGTAAAGAAAGTACATAAAATGAAACGGAACATTAATGATTCTGCCTACTTAGGAGACTTATTAGTTACAGGATATTCCGTTTTTAGCCGAAATAGAATGTTTGGTAATATGATTGGGAAAGGATACACTGTAAAAAGTGCTCAAATGGAAATGAGTATGATTGCTGAAGGATATTATGCCACTAAAAGCGCGTATAATTTAAACCAAGCAAAAGGCAAGAAAAAAGCTAAAACTCCGATTATAACTGCTGTATATAATATTTTATAC
This sequence comes from uncultured Marixanthomonas sp., assembly GCA_913057965.1. Taxonomy (GTDB): domain Bacteria; phylum Bacteroidota; class Bacteroidia; order Flavobacteriales; family Flavobacteriaceae; genus Marixanthomonas. The sequence goes on from CAJXPE010000093.1 coordinate 2,722, forward strand.
GAAGGAAAAGATCCTAAAAAGGTATTTATAAAGTTGACAGATAAGTTAGATTAATTACCGCGCCAGAACACCTTCTTTTTTCATCACAGGGAGGGAAACGGCATTGTCCTCAACAGCGGCGTTGGCCGGGATCTCAAAACGTTTATCGTAGAGCTTATCACCAATAAAGTAGGTAACGGTAAAAAAGTTATTTACTTTTAATACATTTTCTTCTAGAAACTCAATTTTCGCGAAGCCTTTAGCGGGCAAAAGACTAATTGTTTTCCGCATCGGGGCAGTCATTTTTTCACTATCATAGCCTTGTGATACGATGATGACGGTTTCTAACGCGACATCGTTGTCGTTAATAATATAGGCGTTCCAATCGTGGGTTTTAAACTCATTATTAAATTCATTTACAGCAGCTATGTAAACGTTTTTAACTTCAGGTATCGCTATGTCTTTTCGCATATTATATTAATCCTTTTTTGCTTTCCAACTAATCCAAAGACCTAATAAAGCCAAAACAAATACACCTAAGAAGACGCTGCCCACAGCTATTTTTATAGCGGCAACCACAAAGGTTAGAAAAGCAACCACCAAAAATGCGACTATTAAGAAACCAACTATTAAATATTTTTTCATCTGTTTATATTTTAGGTTTTAAGTTGCACAAAGGGTTACAAGTTTTAATCATCCCCTGTAAATTGTACGTTTTCTGAATTAGCATTACGCTGGTATTATAAAACGCTTTTAAATTGTTTTAAAAAGCGAATATCATTTTCACTTAACATGCGAATGTCTGGTATTTGATGTAATAACAATGCAATACGATCTATTCCCATCCCAAAAGCGAATCCTGAATATTCTTCAGAATCGATTCCGCAGTTTTCCAAAACGTTTGGGTCTACCATGCCACAGCCCATGATTTCCAACCAACCGGTACCTTTGGTCATTTTGTAATCGGTTTCGGTTTCTAATCCCCAATACACATCTACTTCGGCACTAGGTTCGGTAAACGGAAAGTAAGAAGGGCGTAATCGTATTTTAGATTTTCCGAACAATTCCGTAGTAAAATATTGAAGCGTTTGTTTTAAGTCTGCAAAGCTTACGCCTTTATCAACATATAATCCTTCTACTTGGTGAAAAAAGCAGTGTGAGCGTGCTGAAATGGCTTCATTTCGATACACACGGCCTGGCGAAATGGTCCGGATGGGCGGTTTATTATTTTCCATATACCGAACTTGCACCGTTGAGGTGTGCGTACGCAACATGATATCAGGGTCGGTTTGCACAAAAAAGGTATCCTGCATATCACGCGCTGGATGGTATTCGGGTAAGTTTAAAGCCGTAAAATTGTGCCAATCGTCTTCAATTTCGGGTCCTTCGGAAACATTAAAACCAATGCGGGAAAATATTTCGGTAATTTTATTTTTAACCACAGAAATTGGGTGTCGCGATCCTAACTCAATAGGTTCTCCCGGGCGGGACAGATCGCCATAAATCCCTTTTATATCTTCTTTTGCCTCTAACGTTGCCTTTATGCTATCAACTTTTTCTTGAGCGGCATTTTTAAGTTTATTAATGGTCTGCCCAAATTCTTTTTTTTGTTCGTTAGGAACGTTTTTGAATTCAGCAAAGAAATCATTCAGCAACCCTTTTTTTCCAATATATTTAATACGGAAGGACTCCAGTTCTTCTTTTGAAGTTGTTGTAAATGCTTCAACTTCGGCAATATGTTCTTTTATTTTATCTAGCATACCCATATTCTTGTGGATGGCAAAATTACATAAATTATTGGCTATTCAATGACTTCCTTTTCAACGAAATACTGTACAATGGCTTCTTTCATCAACACACTCTGTTCACCAGCTTTTAATGGGGGTAATTGTTCCAGCATTTTATAATGCGGCCAACCTTGATCGTCAAAATATTCAAACTCGTAATACCCAAAAGGTTCTAATAGCCTGCAAATAGCAATATGCATCAGGTTTATTTTATCGTCCTTTTTAAATTTTCGGTGTAATTGTCCTAATTCTTGTACACCTATTAAATAGATAATTGCGTCCAGATCTAACTTTTCGCCATCGGCAAAACGGTTACTTAATAGTGTAACTAGCGTTTCCCATTGTTGTTTTAATTGTTCGTCTCTTGCCATAAATTATACAGGCAAAGATACGTGTTTAAAACGCCAAAAGGCAAATGGAAAAAGAGTAAAAGTACCGTAGATTCATACCAATATTTTAAGAAATAGTATATTTACTTCAAACTTGATATATGGTCACTATCGACATTATTCTCGGCGTTATTTTGCTCATCGCTTTTTATTTAGGCTTTAAAAAAGGATTGTTTGTTACACTAGCTTCCTTAATTGGTATTATTGCTGGGGTATATGGAGCGATTTATTTTTCACATTATGCAGCTGATTTTCTCACAGAACGTTTTGACTGGAGTACACAAACCACTAACCTGGCTGCTTTTGCTGTTACGTTTTTAATAATCGTATTTGTGATTTCGCTTGCCGGAAAACTATTGACCAAAGTGGCCGATTTCGCCGCTTTAGGTATTGTAAATAAGCTATTGGGAGCCGTTTTTAGTGTGCTGAAATATGCTTTTATAGTAAGTGTAATCTTTATGCTTGTAAATGCTTCGGATAGTTATTCTATTGTTTCTGAAGAACAACGAAATGAATCTATTTTATATCCACCGGTGGCATCCTTAGCTCCTTTGGTGCTTCCGCATATTTTACGAGAAGTAGATGAGTTTAGGAATGAGGACGAGGAAAGAAAAGAAGCAGAACCTGAAATTCAAGAACTTCTTCCTGATACTACTTCACAAGAAGAATAAAAAAAGCCCCGCTTTCGCGAGGCTTTGGAAAATTAAACTTCATCTTCTACATTATCTTTAATATAGACTATGGTTTCTTTAAAGTTATCGAAAATTCGATCTTTTGGTACTAAATCTGGTATTATGTCAATGTTTTCCATCATAATACGTGGCTGTGTTTGCAATTGCTCAAAAATTATTTTTATCTTTTTTCTACGCAATTCCAATAACACTTCTTCCATAGCATACAATCCAGATTGATCCATATAAGGCACTTTGCCCATACGAATTACTACGTGTTTAGCTGTATCGGGGATTTGCTCTGATAGAAGTTGAAAATCTGAGGTATACCCAAAAAACAAGGGGCCTTCCAACCTTTTTACAAAAACCTCTTGACGAAATTTATTTGGAAAATCTACTTCGTCTTTCCAAGGCAATGCCAGTTCGTCGGCATTATCCAATTGTACCACTATAGATTGATCTGCGGTAAGATCTCCCATTTTCTTCATAAAAATAATGGAAGCCAAAATAAGACCAATACCTACTGCGTATACTAAATTCCAGAATACAGATAGTATTAAAACGACCATCATAACGGCAATTTCACTCTTTTGCATTTTAGGAATTGCTTTCAATCCTTTATAATCCATTACACCAATCCCTACAGTAATTAAGATACCTGCTAGTACAGCTGCTGGGATTTGTGATGCTACGGGACCTAATGCTAAAAGTATTACTAAAAGTAATATGGCGGCAACCATCCCTGAAAGGCGTGTAGTACCTCCAGATTTGATGTTTACAACGGTACGAATAGTAGCTCCTGCACCCGGAATACCACCAAAAATAGCGGCAACACTGTTACCAATACCTTGCCCTACCAATTCTTTGTTGGGCTTATGCTTGGTTTTGGTCATATTATCTGCTACAACAGAGGTTAATAAGGAATCGATTGCCCCTAAAAATGCCAATGTTATGGCACTAAACACATAGGGGGATATTTTTCCTAAGCTAAAGCTTGAGAACATATCAAGATTTGGCATTGGAAAACCTCCTGGTATTTGTTCAATGGGGCGGTAATCAAGATTTAAAAAATACGCTCCCGCTGAAACAACTAGTAAAGCCACAAGGGTACTAGGCACTACAGTTGTTATGCGTTTAAAACCATAGATTATAAAAATAGTCAAAGCAGCTAAAGCAAATTCCAGCCAACTAATACTGCTGATGGCTCTAGGCATTGATTTAATTGCACCTAAAACACCTGAGCTTTCAGATTTTGCCAAAGTGGTTGCTTCTTTGTTGATTTCAGATTCAGTTATTTCTTCGGCTCTGCTTACAGTTTCTTTGAAATCTTCCAGTACTAAAATACCTTCTCCGGCTTCATCTTTCAAGATCTTATCCAATAAAACTTCTTCTGCCTGAGGAGTAAATTCACTTATATATTCCGTGTCGTCTTCAGCATAATAGCCTAACATGGGTAATATTTGTGTTATTAGTATAATAACTCCAATAGCGGTCATAAAACCTGAAACTACGGGGTAAGGTATATAGCGAATGTATTTACCAATACCTACAATTCCCATAACAACCTGAAATAGTCCAGCCAATAAGAAAACCAATAAAATATAAGGCAGTGCTTGTTCTACACTTCCATTATTTGCAGTTACAATACCTGCAATTACAATCATAGAAACAGCGGTCATAGGTGCTGTTGGTCCCGAAATTTGTGTGTTTGTACCTCCAAAAAGAGATGCAAAAAAACAGATCATGATGGCACCATACAATCCAGCGTCAGGGCCTAAACCAGATTGAACACCAAAGGCTAATGCCAATGGTAGTGCTACAATCCCTGCGGTGATTCCTCCAAAGAGATTGCCTTTAAAATTTGTAAATATTCCTTTAAACATAGTTATTCTTTTTTAGTTGTAAAACGTTACTTCACCCGTACTTACATTGTACATAGCGCCTACTATTTTAATATCACCATCTGCTTCCATTTCAGTTAAAAGCGGGCTTTGTTTGCGCATGTTTTCTAAAGTGTGGTGTACATTTGTTTTGGAAACCTCATTTACAAATTCTGTATTACTAGAGGTTCTTTCTGATGCTTCTTTTGGCTCTTTCACAGCAGCAACAGCTGGTTTAATTTTTGAAATCAAACTCGTTATATTGCCTAAATCTACATCATCGCAAGCTCCTTTTACAGCTCCACAAGAAGTGTGTCCTAGAACGACAACTAATTTAGATCCAGCTACTTTACAACCGTATTCAATGCTTCCTAAAATGTCCTTGTCAACAATATTTCCGGCTACTCGAGCGCTGAAGATATCGCCAATTCCTTGATCGAAAACCAATTCAGCAGGAACACGAGAGTCGATACAGCTTAAAACAACAGCAAAGGGATATTGCCCTCCTTGTGTATCCTTAACCTGCTCTAACAAGTTTCTATCTGCTTTTTTGTTTGTTGTAAAGCGTTTATTCCCTTCTTTTAAAATATCTAACGCTGTATTAGGTGTTAATTTCGCTTGTGTTTCTTTTGTATGTGCTTTCATATTTTGAAAATTATATAGTTATTAATATAGGTACATGGCTATAAACCATAGCAATGTACTATTTCTATCAAAAATTGATAGGTAAAAATTCTTTAAATTATCGTGTAATATTAGGATAAAACCCGTTCAGGAGGTGGAGAAAGGGTCTCAAAATAAATAGGTTTCCAAGTTTTTAAATACGGAGATTGAACTCTTTTTTTGAGTCCAATTTTGATAGAAAAATCTGGAATTAAATTTTTTTCTGAAGCGTAATTTTGTTTGGGCCCTACTTTAAAGCCATCGGTGTTTTCTTCCTCGTTCATAGAGAAATAAGAGGTCATATCTACATCAAGATCTACCATAACAACCACCACTGGTGTTAAAAGAAACGATGAAAAAACCAATAAAAAGAAAATACTTTTTAACCTCAATACGCTTTGTTTTTAAAAAAGCAAAAATAGTATTTTAGAAGTAATTTCTTGTTAACTATTTAATAAATCTAAAGTTGTTTTAAGTCGCTAGCAGGCATCCACCCATCTTTTCCATCAGCTAATTCAATTCGCATCCAGTTTTGATCATTCCCTATGATTTGCACTTTGGTGCCTTCATGGAGTTCAAATGCAGTTTCGCTACCCATATTCGGTTCACTTTTTACTTCAGTACTTTCTGCAAAAATGATAGCTGGTTTATTTTGGTTATAATCCATATAGGTTTGAAAAGCCATAACCAAAGCAGCTATGCAGATTATTATTGAAAGAATAGAGGTGGTAAAATAAACGCGTTTTTTTGTTTCTGAAATAGAAAACCAATACAAAAGAAAAAATAATACAAACAACACAACCCCTATAACCGAAAGAATAGCCCAGCCATTATAAGTGAAAACACCTGCAATGTTTTTGTACCATCTGCTAAAAACGGTTTTAGGCAACGGTTCTATGACGTCTATCCGTGCATTTTGGGCAAAAGCAAGGTTTGTTTTTATATCATCATCATTAGGCTGCAACTGTAGCGCTTTTTCATAATAATAAATACTCGGTCCAATATTATTGAGCTTATAATGTGCATTTCCAAGGTTAAAGTACAACTCGGCAGATTGCTGACCGTTATCCACTATTTTTTTCCAATTGGTAACCGCTTCGCTGAATTTAGCGTTTTTATAATTTTCTTTTCCTTGCTCAAACAAAGCTTCGTTTTGAGCAACACCCAAAACGGAAACCAACAGCATACCAAGTATCAATAGCTTTTTCATGATTCGGGATATTGAATTTGTTTGTCAATTTCTGAAATAACCGAAACAGCCTTCTTATAATCTTCTTTTATAGTTACAGTTGAGGTTGGGGTATAACGGGCAAATTCACAGCTTTTAAGTAGTGTAATAAACTCTGTAACCGTTTGCGGCTGTATACTTCTTTCTGAAAGAAGTGTAGCAATACGCTCTTTGCTAAAATCTGACGTTTCAATATTCAGTTTTGCTTTTAAATAGTTGTGTAAAGCACGTTCTAACGATTCGTAGAACAATACTTTATTGCCCATTTGCTTTTTGGCTTCACTCAAGTATTTTTTAGCCAGTTTATTTGCTCTACGCAAACGATTTCCTTGTACATCGGCTAATCGCTGTCTTCGTTTGTTGCCAGCTAAAATAAATAATGGAATTAATAATAAAGGACCTCCAAGTAAAGACCAAAACAAGGTTGATTTAAAGAAAGATTCACTTGCGATAGGCGCTAAATCTGTGTCTAATTTTATGTATTTAAATTGGTCTTTATCTAATACTACTTGTTGTTTTTCTGACGTTTCATTATTTGTAGATGCGGTAACAGGACCGTTTTCAACATCAATGATAACTTCTTCAGAAGAAAGGGTTTTATAAGTTTCCGTCTTCGGGTCGAAGTATGAAAAGGTAAGCGGTCTAATAGGATAGTTGCCTTTAAACTGAGGTACCACCGTGTATTTTTCAGTAACCGAACCGTTCATTCCACTTCGCGTGGTGCGCACTTTTTCTGAACGTTCTGGCTCGTAAACTTCCAAAGAACTTGGAAGTGTAACACTTGGTAATTCAAACAGTTTTAAATTACCGTTTCCAGAAACCGTTGTCGTTAATTCCAGCGATTCGTTAGCATCCAGTTTATTTTTATTCACGGAAACATCAAAATCGAAATTCCCCACGGCACCAGCAAAATCATCCGGTTTTCCTTCTGCGGGTAATGGTTTTACATTAATGCTTCTCTTTCCGGCAGAAATGGTTTTGTTAACGCGCGTGGTAACTCTTCTTCCGAAGAAATCACGGCGATTTGTGGGTACGTCAATAGGTACATCTAAGGTTAGTGGCTCTATTTCTAATTCACCGGTTTTTTGTGGATATAAAACGGTCGTTCTTAATACAACATAGCGATAGTCTTCGCCTTGGTATTTGCCTTCATACTGTCTCTTATACACATCTGACGCTGCCGACGACTCCTTACGTGTAGATC
>CAJXPE010000094.1 GCA_913057965.1 uncultured Marixanthomonas sp.
ACGTAAGGAGTCGTCGGCAGCGTCAGATGTGTATAAGAGACAGCGTATTGTATGTAGGGACAGATAATGGAGCTTATGTTTCTTTTAACAAAGGAGATTCTTGGGAGGCATTTTCAGAAGGGTTGCCGAATGTTGCGGTTCACGATTTGGTCATTCAAGAGCGCGAAAAAGATTTGATTTTAGGTACGCATGGTCGCTCTTTTTATTTAGCCGATGTTTCTTTACTTCAGCAAATGAATGCTGAAAAAATGAACAACTTAATTTTTACTGAAATAGAACCAATTCAAGCATCTCGTCGATGGGGTAGCAAATATGGAGAATGGTACGATGTAATTGAACCTTCAATAAACCTTCAACTTTATAGTCCTTCCGAAGGAAAAGCAACTATATCCATTAAAACGGAAGAAGGAAAAGAAGTACAGCAGCTTACAAAAGATGTTGTAAAAGGTGTTAATATAATTGAGTATGATATTACTGTTTCAGAAAAAGGGAGAAAAATTCTGGAAAAAGCTGATGTCGAAGTGAAGAAAGCAGATAATGAAAAGTATTATTTGCCTGAGGGGATGTATGATGTAAAGGTGTCAATAAGTGGTGCCTCAAAAACTCAAAAACTTGAAATTAAATAAGTATTGTATTTAAAACAGTTCTAAATAAAGAGGAAAACAATTGATACTTTTTGTTGAAACCTTTTTCAGTAGTACTTTTGTCTACCTTAATTTTTGAAAATTAACCAATAATGGGAATATTATCCGCTTCGATCGCCAAAAAAGTGGCGATGGCCCTTTCAGGTCTATTTCTTGTATTTTTTCTTGCACAACATTTTACCATAAACTTTTCCTCGGTTTTTTCTGAAGAAACGTTTAACAGTTGGTCTCATTTTATGGGAACCAATCCGTTGGTACAATTTATTTTACAACCCATATTAATATTTGGTGTTGTATTTCACTTTGTAATGGGAATTGTTTTGGAATTGAAAAACAATAAGGCTCGAAAAATAAGTTACAAATCGTATAAAGGAAATACTAATTCTACGTGGGCATCTCGAAATATGATTATTTCAGGAGCTGTAATTTTAGCATTTTTAGGATTACACTTTTACGATTTTTGGGTACCGGAAATTGTACATAAATATGTAGAATCCAATCCAGCAGATGCAACTCGTTATTATGGCGAGTTGGTTCACAAATTTGAAAGTCCAGTACGTACAGGAATTTATGTGATTGCTTTTGTGTTGTTGATGTTTCACTTATGGCACGGATTTGCTTCTTCTTTCCAAACAATGGGGTGGAATAATAAGTTCTCAAAAGCGGTTAAAGGATTTACAAAGCTCTATGCTATTGTAATTCCGTTAGGCTTTATCATTATAGCCTTGTACCATCATTTTAATCAAATTTCCCACTAAACAGCAAAAGCTATGTCGATATTAGATGCAAAAATACCAGAAGGACCTTTAGACGAGAAGTGGAAAAACCATAAAAACAGCATTAATCTTGTTAATCCTGCGAACAAACGAAACATTGATGTTATCGTTGTGGGAACAGGTTTAGCTGGTGGAAGTGCCGCTGCAACGTTGGCCGAACTAGGGTATAACGTAAAAACATTTTGCTATCAAGATTCCCCTCGTAGAGCACACTCTATTGCGGCTCAAGGAGGGATTAACGCTGCAAAAAACTATCAAGGAGATGGCGATTCTAACTACCGTCTTTTTTATGATACGGTAAAAGGTGGCGATTATCGTTCTCGCGAAGGAAACGTATATCGTTTGGCACAAGTATCTGCCAATATTATTGATCAATGTGTGGCACAAGGGGTTCCTTTTGCCCGTGAATACGGTGGATTGTTGGACAACCGTTCATTTGGGGGCGTGTTGGTTTCTCGAACTTTTTATGCAAAAGGACAAACCGGACAACAATTATTGTTAGGAGCATATGCTGCTATGAACCGCCAAATAAACCGTGGAAAAATTGAGCCTTTCAATCGTCACGAAATGCTAGATATTGTGATTGTTGACGGAAAAGCACGTGGTATTATTGCCCGTGATTTGGTTACCGGTAAATTAGAAAGACATTCTGCACACGCGGTTGTGATCGCTTCAGGAGGCTATGGAAATGTATTTTTCCTTTCCACCAATGCGATGGGAAGTAATGTTACCGCATCTTGGAAAATACATAAAAAGGGCGCGTACTTTGCAAACCCTTGTTATACACAAATTCACCCAACGTGTATTCCGGTTTCGGGAGATCATCAATCCAAACTAACATTGATGTCTGAATCCCTTCGGAATGATGGACGTATTTGGGTGCCGAAGAAAAAAGAAGATGCTGAGGCCATTCGTCAAGGTAAAAAGAAACCAACGGAGCTTTCAGAAGAAGAACGCGATTATTACTTAGAGCGTCGTTACCCATCATTTGGTAACTTAGTGCCTCGTGATGTAGCTTCTCGTGCAGCAAAAGAACGTTGCGATGCTGGCTTTGGTGTAAACAAAACAGGTGAAGCCGTATTTTTAGATTTCGCATCTGCCATTCAGCGCTACGGAAAAGAGCAAGCGGTAATGCATGGAAATCACAATCCAAGCGAAGAGGAAGTTATCAAATTAGGAACAGAAGTCGTTGCTAATAAATATGGTAACCTTTTTGAAATGTATGAAAAAATTGTGGATGCAAATCCATACAAAACCCCAATGATGATTTATCCTGCCGTGCACTACACGATGGGAGGTGTTTGGGTAGATTACAATTTACAATCAACCATAAAAGGTTGTTATGTTACCGGAGAAGCTAATTTTAGCGATCACGGAGCAAACAGACTAGGGGCTTCTGCATTGATGCAGGGATTAGCAGATGGTTATTTTGTACTACCATATACTATTGGAGATTATCTAGCTGATGATATTAGAACTGGTGAAATTTCAACCGATCTTCCAGCTTTTGAACAAGCAGAAAAAGATGTTCGCGAACGATTGGAAAAACTAATTAACAACAAAGGAACCAAGTCTGTTGATGATATCCACAAACGTCTAGGAAAGATCATGTGGAACAAGGTTGGAATGTCTAGAAACGCGAAAGGATTAAAAGAAGCTATTTCAGAAATTAAAGCTTTACGTGAAGAATTTTGGAAAGAAGTAAAAGTACCTGGTTCGATGGACGAAATGAACCCAGAACTTGAAAAAGCAGGTCGTGTAGCAGACTTCCTTGAATTAGGAGAATTGTTTGCGAAAGATGCGTTGCACCGTGAAGAATCGTGTGGCGGTCACTTTAGGGAAGAGTACCAAACCGATGAAGGGGAAGCGATGCGTGATGATGAAAACTTTATGTATGTGGCTGCGTGGGAATACAAAGGAGAACCGAGCGAAGCCGTATTACACAAAGAAAACTTGGAATACGAGAATATAGAAGTGAAAACCAGAAGTTATAAATAATATTTAAAGCTTAACTTATGAAGCTTACACTAAAAATATGGCGTCAAAAAGGCGCTGACACAAAAGGAAGTTTACAAACGTACCCGATAGATGGTATTGACGGTGATATGTCCTTTTTAGAGATGCTGGACGTTTTAAACGAAGAGCTAATTGAAAAAGGAGACGAACCGGTTGTTTTTGACCATGATTGTCGTGAAGGTATTTGTGGATCTTGCTCGTTACAAATTAACGGAAAACCACACGGACCACAGCGTCACACTACTACGTGTCAATTACACATGCGTAGCTTTAATGACGGCGATACAGTAGTAATTGAGCCATTTAGAGCAACGGCATTTCCTGTGATTAAGGATTTAGTGGTAGATCGTAGTGGTTTTGACCGTATTCAACAAGCAGGAGGATATGTTTCAGTAAATACTTCTGGAAATACAATTGATGCAAATGCTACTCCAGTAGAAAAAGATAATGCAGACGAAGCGTTTAATTCGGCTACGTGTATAGGTTGTGGCGCTTGTGTCGCTGCTTGTGTAAACGCCAGTGCGATGTTGTTTACTTCAGCTAAAGTAAGTCAATTTGCTTTGTTGCCACAAGGTGAAGTGGAAGCTACAAGACGGGTGCTAAACATGGTGGAGCAAATGGATAAAGAAGGTTTTGGCGCGTGTAGCAATACTGGAGCTTGCTTTATTGAGTGTCCTAAAGATATTTCACTAGAAAATATTGCACGTATTAACCGTGAGTACTTAAAAGCGAGTGCTGAAGGATAATACGTAAAATTAAATTATATAAGTTAAACCCCAAGTATTAGCTTGGGGTTTTTTTTGTTTCTCAAAAAAGATGAGAGGTCATTTTTTTAGAGTTTAAAACAATTAAGTTCCTTAAAATAACTTGTAGAAACTTGTTCATATCATATGGTTTTACAATGATATCATTCATTCCGCTATCATAAATTTCAAACCGAAGGTCCTCTACTTCTACTGCTGTTAACGCAATGATGGGGATTTCTTTGTTAAAGGTTCGTATTTGCTTTGTAGCATCCAGTCCATTTAAAACGGGCATATTAACATCCATCAGTACTAAATCGAACTGATTTGCTTTTACTTGTTCAACAGCCTCTTTTCCGTTTTCTGCAATAGTACAGATTACTTGGTTTTTCTCTAATATTTTTTTTGTGACTGTTTGGTTTATCCGGTTATCTTCAACGATTAAAATCCGTTGATCGATCAAAAGCTTTTTATTTAAAACATCATTTTCTGGTTGTTTGTCAGCGGCATTGACGATAAGAAACTCCAGAGTAAACCAAAAAGTAGAACCTTCTCCTTTTTTACTTTTCAGATTGATTTTTGAATTGGAAAAGTCCAATAGTTTTTTAACTATAGTAAGGCCAAGACCTGTGCCTTGATAACTGTAATTTTCGCTTTCTACCTGTGAAAATTCATTAAATATTCGTTCTTGATCTTTTTCTGAAATACCAATACCTGTATCCTCAATTTTAAAACACAATAAAGCCTTAGTTGAAGTTATATTTTCGGGTGTAATACTAATTGATATTTGACCATTTTCAGTGAATTTACAGGCATTACCCACCAAATTCATTAAAATTTGAGAAAGAGCAATTGTGTTGCCTTGCAGCACTTTTGGTACTTTTTCTGAAATATTCACCGATAGTTTATTTTTGTTTTGAAGTCGCATATACTCAAAAGACGCGGCTATTTTATCAATTAAACTTTCAAGGTTAAAAGTTGTGGTGTGTTTTTCTAATTTGTTAGAATCTATTTTATTTATTTGAAGCACATCGTTTATTAAAGCCAACAGATAATCTGCTGAAAACTTTAAAGATGTAAGGTCTTTTTTATGATCTTTTAATTTGGGATTCTCTAATAAAATGGAGCTTAACCCAATAACCCCATATAAAGGTGTGCGAAGCTCATGGCTTACGGTAGAGAAAAAATCGCTTTTGGCTCGTGACATTTTTTCGGCTTGCTCTTTAGCTTCAAAAATTTCTAAATTTCTTTTCTTTAATTTTTTTACCAATTGTTTTCGTCTTCTAAAAGCTAGTAAAGAAATAATAAATAACACCAAAAATATGGCGCAAACGATATACAAAATGGTATTTAAAACACTTTTGTTTTTTACGATCTCCGCCTGTAATTGGTTTTTTAATTCAGCGGCTTCAACATCTTTTCTATATTCAGAAACTTGAAATTTTGCCGAAACGGTTTCTGTTTGTGCGTTATTTACATTTTGCAAGTTTTCCTTTAAATAGATGTCATACTGTAAACGCATGTTATATGCTTCTTCATACTTTTTTTGCAGATACAGACTGTTACTGAGATTTAAATATGCCGACTCTAACTCTAAAGGGAGGTCTTCTTTTTTAGCAGCTTTTATTGCTTTTTTTAAATATTCGTTTGCTAATTTATAGTTTCCTTTCTTTAAATAGTACTCGCCCGTTAGAACATCAAGACCTATGTAATTAAAGTGTTCTTTATTAAAATCATTCAGCTTTCTTGCTTGTAAAATGTGTGTGTAAGCTTTGTTAAAACTTTTTGCTGCCAAAGCCGTGATAATAGCATTGTAGTGTGCATTTGCGATACTGGCAGAATCCTTTAATTTTTCAAAAAGAGCAATAGATTTATCGTGATATAGTAAGGCTTTTTGGTAATTGTGATCTAATTCAGCATATATGTTAGCTAAATCCATATACGAAAGAGCTGTCGCGGTATCGTTTTTAGAAAGTCGGGCATATTTTTCAGATTTGGTAAAACTTTCTTTGGCGTGGAGTGTGTCATTCAATTCCAAATAATCGTAACCAAGGTTTCTGTATCCTCGATGTATGTAGTAGTTATTTTTGCTTTCTAAACCCTTTTTTAACAGTTGAATATTAATTTTAAGGGATTCTCTAGCGTTTCCTTTGTTATAATAGATATCAGCAGCAGTTTCTAACTCTTTAAAAGAATGTTTTTCTAAAAAAGGAAGCGTGTCTGCTGTTTCCTTTTTCTGGGCAAAAGTGGAAACACAAATGAATATAAAGCAGCAGAGGAGTAGGTTTTTATTCATACAAAAGGGGTCATAAAAAAGGCTAAATTTACATAATTCCTTAAGATTCAACACAAAATTAAAATGGTAACTTTTGGAGAGTTTACAAGATAGCCTTACTTTTATAAAATGACTTCAAAATTACCCAATACTTCCACCTCTATTTTTAGTGTCATGAGCAAATTAGCTGCAGACCACGATGCCATAAATTTAGCGCAAGGCTTTCCTGGTTTTGACAGTGATCCAGTATTGATCGATTTGGTTAATAAAGCTATGAAATCTGGTCATAACCAATACGCTCCCATGCCAGGAGACAAAAAATTACGGGATATTATTTCAAAAAAAATAGAAAGCCTTTATTATAAAAAATATAACAGCGATAGGGAAATCACCATTACTGCGGGTGCTACACAAGCTATTTTTACAGCCATAGCAGCTACTATTCACAAAGATGACGAAGTAATTATTTTTACACCTGCTTACGATTGTTACAAACCGTCGGTAGAATTATTTGGTGGCAAAACCGTTGAAATACAGTTGCAAGCACCAGAATACAAACCCGATTGGAAAAAGGTTACTGAAAAGGTCACCAAAAGAACCAAGATGATTATCATCAACACACCGCATAACCCAACGGGAATGTTGTTTTCTGAAGATGATATGTTACAGTTGCAAAAACTTGCTGAAGAGCATGATCTTTTAGTTTTAAGCGATGAGGTGTATGAGCACATTGTTTTTGATGAGAAAGAACACCAAAGTGCCGCTAAATTTCCACAATTGGCTAAACGAAGTTTTATAACCGCATCGTTCGGGAAAACGTTTCATAATACCGGCTGGAAAATGGGCTATTGTGTCGCTCCTGAGTATTTAATGAAAGAGTTTCAAAAAGTACATCAATTTAATGTATTCTCGGTAAATCATCCCATTCAAAAGGCATTGGCTACTTATTTAGAAAATGAAGCAAATTACCTTTCCTTACCTTCTTTTTATCAGCAAAAGCGCGATTATTTTCTAGAACAGATTAAAGATTCTCGTTTTAAGTTTACGCCTTCAAAAGGAACATATTTTCAACTGCTCGATTTTTCTGAAATTTCAGGAGAACGAGATATAGACTTTGCAGATCGTTTAACTAGAGAACACAAAATTGCGACCATTCCTACTTCAGTTTTTAATGAAAACAATGAGGACTTTAAGCAGATTCGAGTTTGTTTTGCTAAAACGGAAGCGGAGTTGAAAAAAGCAGCCACGATTTTAAATTCAATTTAAAATATAAATACGTGTCGTCTTAAAGTATAAGGAATTCCTATAGTTTAATTGCGTTTTGAAATCATAATTTTGAGGATTAATGAGTTATAAATGATAAATTTATAGTCATATAGTTTTCTAATAATCAATCTAATTATGAGCAAAGATAATACACAAGCTTGGGAAGTAAACGAATCATCAGCAACTTGTCCTTTTTTAAATGGGAGCCTACACAGTACCACTGGAGGCGGAACTAGCAATAGAGATTGGTGGCCAAACCAATTGAACTTAAACATTTTACGACAAAACTCTTCATTGACAGACCCGATGGATGAAGGTTTTAATTATGCAAAAGAATTTAAATCCCTCGATTTAAAAGCAGTAAAAGAAGACTTATACAAATTAATGACCGATAGTCAAGATTGGTGGCCAGCAGATTATGGTCATTATGGACCATTTTTTATTCGTATGGCTTGGCACAGTGCGGGAACGTATCGTATTCAAGATGGTCGTGGTGGTGCAGGAACAGCTCAACAGCGTTTTGCTCCTTTAAATAGTTGGCCGGATAACGCCAACCTAGACAAAGCAAGATTGTTATTATGGCCGATTAAGAAAAAGTACGGAAAGAAATTATCGTGGGCAGATTTATTGGTGTTAGCTGGTAATTGTGCACATGAATCTATGGGGCTAGAAATGTTTGGTTTTGCTGGTGGTAGAGAAGATGTTTGGGAACCAGAAGAAGTGTATTGGGGTTCTGAAACCGAGTGGCTTGAAAATGAAGACCGATTTACCGAAGACCAACTTGAAAAACCATTAGGAGCAGCGCATATGGGATTGATTTACGTAAATCCTGAAGGACATAATGCAAATCCAGATCCAGTAGATGCAGCACACTATATTCGTGAGACGTTTGGCCGAATGGCGATGAACGATTATGAAACCGTAGCGTTAATTGCAGGCGGACATACTTTTGGTAAAACGCACGGAGCCGCAGATCCTGAAGAATATGTAGACGCAGAACCAGCTGCAGCTGGTTTGGAAGAACAGAGTATGGGTTGGAAAAATAAATTTGGAACCGGGAAAGGAGCTGATACGATTACTAGTGGATTAGAAGGAGCATGGACCAAAACACCGATACAATGGGATAATAACTTTTTTGAAACCTTATTTGGGTATGAATGGGAGTTGTCCAAAAGTCCTGCGGGCGCACACCAATGGAAGCCAAAAGATAATGCGGGTGCAGGAACAGTGCCTGATGCACACGACTCTAATAAAATGAACGATCCGTTTATGTTAACAACCGATCTTTCATTACGAATGGATCCAGATTACGAAAAAATTTCAAGACACTTTTACGAAAACCCTGATGAATTTGCCGACGCCTATGCACGTGCATGGTATAAGCTTACACATCGTGACATGGGCCCAAAAGAACGTTATTTAGGTCCTGAGGTGCCACAAGAAGAGTTAATTTGGCAAGACCCAATTCCTGAAGTGGATCACGAATTAGTAAACAGTCAAGACATCGCCAATTTAAAATCTAAAATTCTAGATACAAATCTTTCTATATCAGAATTAGTTTCAACCGCTTGGGCATCTGCTTCTACTTTTAGAGGTTCAGATAAAAGAGGAGGAGCAAATGGAGCGCGTATTCGATTAGCACCACAAAAAAACTGGAAAGTAAATAACCCAAAGCAGTTAGCAAAAGTGTTAGATACGCTTGAAAGTGTTCAGAAAGAATTTAATGATGCACAATCTGGAAACAAAAAAGTATCGTTGGCAGATTTAATTGTTTTAGCGGGATGTGCTGCAGTAGAAAAAGCGGCTAAAAATGCAGGTCATAATCTAAATGTGCCCTTTACGGCCGGTAGAGCAGATGCCTCTGAAGAACAAACCGATGCTGAAGCATTTGATGCCTTAGAGCCACTTGCTGATGGTTTTAGAAATTATGTAAAAGATAAATATAAAGTTGCCGAAGAAGAGCTATTGGTGGATAAATCACAACTACTTACTTTAACAGTACCAGAAATGACAGTTTTAGTAGGAGGGATGCGTATGTTAGGTGCCAATTATGACGGTTCTACAAATGGAGTGTTTACCGATAAAACGGATAAACTTACAAACGACTTTTTTGTAAATCTTGTTGATATGGGAACTACATGGAAAGCAACTTCCGAGAACGATACTGTTTTTGAAGGAACAGACCGAAAAACAGGCGATGCTAAATGGAAAGGAAGTAGAGTAGATCTTATCTTCGGTTCCAATTCTGAACTGCGAGCGATTGCTGAAGTTTATGCTTCAGAAGACGCTAAAGAAAAGTTTGTAAAGGACTTTGTAAAGGCTTGGGACAAAGTGATGAATCTAGACAGGTATGACCTTTCGTAACAAGGTAAACTTTTGTTAAACCCATAGCGGAATGGTAACTTTACCATTCCGCTTTATTAATTTTAGAAATTATGAGTACGATATTATTTGATGCCATTCGAAAGGGAGAACCCAATAAAGTTGAAGAACTTTTAAAGCAACATCCTGAATGGATAAACGAAAAAGATGCAAGAGGCTCTACCTCTCTTTTATTGGCGTGTTATTACGGACTTGAAGATATTTCCGAATTAATTTTAAAGCATAACCCAAATATTGATGCACAAGATGCATCTGGCAATACTGCTTTAATGGGTGTTTGCTTTAAAGGACACACGAACATCGCAAAATTATTAGTAGATAATGACGCAAATGTAAATGTGACAAACTTTAATGGCTGTCTCTTATACACATCTGACGCTGCCGACGACTCCTTACGTGTAGA
>CAJXPE010000095.1 GCA_913057965.1 uncultured Marixanthomonas sp.
ACGAGATGTAGAGAGGTCTCGTGGGCTCGGAGATGTGTATAAGAGACAGTTACAGCGCCAAATACGCCTCAGCCTTTTATGGTCCATTTCGCGATGCGTTGGATTCTGCACCGGTGGATGAAAAAGACGTGCCGAAAAACAAAAGCAGCTATCAAATGGATTATGCCAACCGCGAAGAAGCTATTAAAGAAACTTTGATGGATATTGAAGAAGGCGCCGATATTGTGATGGTAAAACCAGGGTTGTGTTACTTAGATATTGTTAGGGATATACGTAATACAGTGAACGTTCCCGTTGCTGTGTATCAAGTAAGTGGCGAATATGCGATGATAAAAGCTGCTGCTGAAAAAGGCTGGTTAAACCACGATGCAGTCGTGCTAGAACAGGTTACCGCTATAAAAAGAGCTGGAGCAAGTATTATCGCCAGTTATTTTGCGAAAGATGTGGTGAAGTTATTATCCTAACAACCAGTAAATTTTAATACAATTTTAGAACAACGAATTCAATTTCTATATACATTTGCGGTGTGAAATCATATAAAGCACATATAAGTTATTTCTTTTTACTCGTGAGCCTCTTTTTGGTTTCGGGTCATGCTTTTGCGGCTTCACAAGCACAGTTGACTTCGACAACCAAGAAGGATGCTAGTTATTCTGATACTTCTTCCAAGCAACAGTTTTTTGAAGAAGTTTCTGAAATTACCATTTCATTTCAACAAACAGAAAAACCTACCTATCCGTTTTTCTTGTTTTATCAAACGGTTGAAAACTATTCAGTCACACAACAAGCTTCTGAAGTTGTTGTTGCATCACTACCACAACGCGATGTTAGAAAGCAACTGGCACAGCAGCTATTTCCTTTCCATTTTTTTTGGTGAATGTTTCTTTTTTTGAAACACTAAACAGCCGGATTATTTAAAAATGATCCCGGCAACACGTGTTTGATATGTGTCAAACACGCCTTATTTCACCTACAATAACTTTAAAATTTTATAAAAATGGAAACAAGTTCCACCCTTATCGGGCTCTTCATATTAGTATTATTTATGGGGCCAATAATCTATGTAATCATAAAAAGTAGCTCTACTGAAAAAAAATTGAAAAAGGGTTTACAAAGCCTTTCTTCTCAAAACGGAGTTTCAATAAACACGTCCGAGGTGATCGGTAATACGCTCATCGGTTTGGACGAGAATGTTCATAAACTAGTGTTTTCCTATAAAAATAAATTAACTGATGCTTTTAAAACAGTGGATTTAAACACCCTGCAAGAGTGTCGGGTTTCTACCTATAAGGAACGTAAACAGCCCGTGAGCCGCGTTGCTTTAGAGCTAAAAGGTTCGGCTACTACAGATGAAATTATTTTTTATGAAGAAAATGACGACTCATCACCAGTAACAGATGTGGAGGTTTGTCTAAACCGTGCCAATTATTGGGAAAAAATGATAAAACAACAAATGTAATTAGTAGTGTTAGTTTGTTTTTAGAAAAAGGGGGCAATTTTTGTCCTCTTTTTTGCTTATTAACATTACATTGTCATAAAACAACCATTAAATTTTTATTTTAGTCAAAATTTATCTTTAAAGGAATGACACTACTCATACTGTATGCTTTTATATCTATTTTCTTCTCATTTCTATGTTCAATCTTAGAAGCTGCGTTGTTAAGTTTTACGCCTACCTTCATAAAAATGAAAAAAAATGAAGGGAAAACATACGCGTTGACACTGGCCAATTATAAGAAGGACATCGATAAACCGCTTATTGCCATTTTAACACTCAATACCATCGCGCATACCGTTGGTGCCATCTTGGTAGGGAACCAAGCCGGTATAATTGCTGTAGAAGGCGGATACGATATTTCTTTTTTAGGAATCAATTTTGTAGGGTTGATTTCAGCAATCATGACGTTATTGATTCTGTTGGTTTCTGAAATTGTACCTAAAACAATTGGTGCCACCTATTGGAAATCCTTAGGGAATTTCACAGCTAAATTTTTAAAAATCATCATCTTTCCGTTGAAATACACGGGAATTTTATGGTTATTGATGCTTACCACACGGTTAATTGGTAAATCGGCTCACGTAAGTACCATGAGTCGGGAAGAGTTTCTCGCCATTACCGATGCTGCGGAAGAAGAAGGCGTTTTTGAAGAAAATGAAACCACGGTTATTAAAAACTTATTGGTCTTTAAATCGGTTAAAGCCAAAGATGTGATGACGCCCTTTCCAGTGGTAACTTTAGAAAATGAAAATTTATCACTTAAAAACTTTCATGCACAACATAAAAACCTGCGCTTTTCGAGAATTCCTGTGTATCGTGAAAAAACCCATAATATAACCGGTTTTGTATTACGTGATGATATTTTGGAGCAAATTGTTGAAGAACACGGTGATATGCAATTAATGGATTTAAAACGTGATATTTTTGTAGTAGATGCCGATAAACCTATCCCCGATTTATTTGAAACGTTTATCAAACAGCGCGTTCATATTGCTTCAGTAGTAGATGAATTCGGAAATACTATTGGCGTGGTAACTATGGAAGATATTATTGAAACACTTTTAGGACTTGAAATTATGGACGAAAGCGATGCCATTGAAGATATGCAGGTGCAAGCCCGTAAAAACTGGGAGCGTCGTGCTAAACGAATGGGAATTGAACTAAATGATATTCCTGAAAAAGGACCAAGCCAAGATCCAGAATAAAAATGAAAACAGCCTATTTAAATAGCCCCATAGGTTGGATGGAACTAAAAGGCGATGCTTCGGGATTGGCTTCAGCAACATTTGTTGAAGATGAAAGTATTTCAGGAACAGCTATTTCAGAAACACTTCCCGATTCTCTCCAGAAAACCATAAAACAACTTACCGAATACTTTGAAGGCTCTAGGCAAAATTTTGATCTTCCACTTAATCCAAAAGGAACCGATTTTCAGCAAAAAGTATGGAGCCAATTACAGAAAATTCCTTTCAGTAAAACAACAAGCTATCAGAAAATGGCGAATGCTTTAGGCGACCCAAAAGTGATTCGAGCAGCGGCTTCGGCAAATGGTAAAAATCCAATTTCAATTGTTATTCCTTGCCATCGCGTTATTGGCAGTGATGGGTCATTAACAGGTTATGCAGGCGGGTTGCATCGTAAAAAGTGGCTCCTGCAACACGAAAGTCCGGTAAAACAGGGAGAGTTGTTTTAAAAAGAACCACGACTTAAAGGACTCAGGAACCAAGACAAATGCAATTATCATTAAAGTTCTGTAATTATAATGTTAAGTCTGATTATCTTCCATCTTGTTTCTAAAAAATCAATAACATCGCTCACCAAATATTTCAAACTACTTCCATCTTTTCTTTTATATTTGAGTTGTAACTAATTTTGGCTGACTAAACAATGAAATCATTTCTGACTTTATTAATCTTTTTTTCAATTTTAAGCTGTTCGACTGAACCAACAAGTTGTTACAGAATTGAGAAAATTAATATAGCAACAGAAAACGGTAGTGGTTTAACTGAATCAGTATATTTAGAAATAACAGATAAAAAAACGATTGAGAAGCTTGCAGGAAGTGTCCTTGTTGCAGATATTTTGAAGCCAAAATACGATACAATGCTATTTTTGAAAGGAATTGATACTATTGATTCAAATAATTCACCGAGAATAAAAAAGTCTATTGATGGAATATATTTAGTTTACAGAACAGGAAGGTTTTTATTTGATAATATTAGGGATTCAACACAAATAGCAGATATAATAAAAAACGAAGAAATAAAAATTAAACTTGCTGATAACAGTATTATTAAGTTGAATCATTGCGAATAAAAAACCACTTTTAATGAAAAAACTCCTTTCTTGGCTCTTCGGTATCATTGCTGTAATCGTATTGGTTTTGTATTTAACAGACTACAATTATATTTTAAAAGGAATTCGGGTTGTGTATCTTACCGGCCATACCACGGCTTTTATTGACGATTTTAAATATTTTGATAGTGAAAGTATCCCGGCCAGCACCAATCCACAACCTTGGCCAAAAGCCGAAGATTATAACACCATATCAGCGACCGAAACACTTACCAAAACAAATAAAGAGTTCGGTACCGTTGCATTTCTTATCATTAAAAACGACAGTATTTGGTATGAAAAGTATGCTGAAGGGTACAGCAATGCATCACAAACCAATTCGTTTTCCATGGCAAAGAGCGTGGTTTCTGCTTTATTAGGAAAAGCAATTGACGATGGCTATATAAAAAGTTTAGATCAATCCGTTGGAGACTTTTACTCTGAATTTAAAGGAACAAATTTAACTGTTGGTGATTTATCATCCATGGCTTCAGGATTAAATTGGAACGAGTCCTACAAAAACCCATTCGGGATTACGGCGCGAGCTTATTATGACGATAATCTGGCCGAAACCATTCTCAATTTAAAAGTGGTAGAAACGCCCGGTAAAGAATATAAATACTTGAGTGGAAATACAGAATTATTGGCAATGGTAATTCAGAAGGCTATTCAATCTACCAGTATGGATTTGTCGGCTTATTTATATGAAAGCTTTTGGCAACCTATGGGCGCCGAAAACCCGGCTTTATGGCAAGTTGATGATGACGAGCATCGATTAGTAAAAGCCTATTGCTGTATTGGAAGCAACGCCCGCGATTTTGCCCGTTTTGGAAAGCTATATAAAGATTCTGGAATGTGGAACGGAACGCAATTGCTAGATTCTACCTTTGTGGCAAAATCCATTCGTCCTCGATTTAAGGAAACCCCTGAATATGGCTACGGTTTTTGGCTTAACAAACATAATGGGAAAGCTGTATTTGCCATGCGTGGTATTTTAGGGCAATATGTGATTGTAATTCCTGAAGATGACGTGATTATTGTGCGCTTAGGACATCAGCGCGGAAAAAGAATTGATGACCCTTTCAGCAACGATTTTTATATTTATATTGAAGAGGCTTATGCTATGCTACGAAAGAGTTCATAATTTTTTGTAGCTTTAAATACTCCCCGACTGTAAAATCTCAGAAGTATGCTTACACGAATAAACCTAGAACACGTATTGTTTCTGGATATTGAAACAGTGCCTCAATACCGAAGTTTTAATGAGTTAGACGATACAGCCAAATTACTTTGGGAACAAAAAACACAATACCAACGTAAGGATGAATATACGCCAGAAGAATTTTACGATCGAGCTGGTATTTGGGCTGAATTTGGTACAATAGTTTGTATTTCGGTAGGATATTTTAAAATGAAAGGCGATGTCCGAAACTTTCGGGTCACCAGTTTTCACGGGGATGAAGCAAACCTACTTCAAGAGTTTAAAACCTTATTAGAAACACACTTTAACAAGCCGCAACACGTATTATGTGCTCATAATGGAAAGGAATTCGATTTTCCTTACATCGCCCGGCGCATGATCATCCACGGAATAAGTTTGCCTTTTAAACTGAATCTCTTCGGAAAAAAACCGTGGGAAGTCCCACATTTAGATACGTTAGAACTATGGAAATTCGGAGATTA
The DNA here is from genome assembly GCA_913057965.1 of uncultured Marixanthomonas sp. Classification (GTDB taxonomy): domain Bacteria; phylum Bacteroidota; class Bacteroidia; order Flavobacteriales; family Flavobacteriaceae; genus Marixanthomonas. Next base: position 5,516 of record CAJXPE010000095.1, read on the forward strand.
TAAAACGTTTACGTCTTTAAAATTAATGGCACACGTTTTAGGAATTCCTTCTCCAAAAGATGATATCGATGGTAGCGATGTACGCGATGTATATTACGAAGAAAATGATATAGACCGTATTATCATTTATTGTGAAAAAGATACGATTACGGTCGCACAAATATTTTTAAAACTTCGGAACGAATCGTTGTTGGAAGATGATGAGGTGTTATCAGTTTAGAAGTGTTTTTTAAATACAAAAACCCCCACTTCAAGTAAGAGTGGGGGTTTTGCATTCTGAAAACAATCAGAATAACTAAAACTAATTAAACGTTATTTTTTAACAAATCGTTCTACTAGTTCTTTCTGTCCGTCGTTAATCTTAACAAGATATAGACCGTTAGAAAGCGTACCTACGTTGATGGTTGCAGTTCTGTTTATAGAACCGTTTAATACTTGTTGTCCAAGTACGTTATAAATTGCATACGTAGCTTCTCTGTTATCCAGTAATTCAACATTTAAAATGCTGCTTGCTGGGTTAGGATATACGTTAATACCAAAAGCGGCTTCATCTGTTCCAAGGTTTTCACCATCAGCATTACCACCTACTGTATAAGCCGTTTGACCGATGTTTACGGTGTAATCCTCCACTTCACCATAGCTAAACGATTCACAAGCTCCTTGAGCACTGTTGTACTTCATAGAAACACGCATTCTCGTTGGGCCAGCTGTAGCTGAACTAGGTACAGAAAAACTTGCATTTAATGTTCCTGCACTACTTGAAGAACCACTAACAACAGCTTCACTGCTCTCAAAAGTTCCATTTTGGTTATAATCAATCCAAATCTTCCAATATTCAGTATAACTAGAACTAGCAAAACCAGCACTTATGTTTATAGTGTTTGAACCATATGGTACATTGGCAGACATACTTGTAAAGTCAGCATAACCACCATTGTTTCCGGTTACGTTATTTAAGTTGTTTAATCGAACTAAATCAATCCATTCATATGAAGAATTGTTTCCTTGAGAGTCACAATAGTCAACATTTGAAGGCGAACCAGTTGTTACGTTTACACTATTAGAAGCTCCAGAAACATTTCCGGCTGCATCTTTAGCTTTAACAGAAAATGTATAGCTGTTATTAGCAGCCAATCCAGTAATTTGAGCCGATGTATTTACCGTAGTTCCTAAGGAAGAACCACCTTGAAATACTTCATATTCAGTAACGCCAACATTATCTGTTGCTGCATTCCATGAAAGGTCTGCTGTAGTTTCAGTAACATTTGAAGCGGTTAAACTTGTTGGTGCGGTTGGCGCTTCAGTATCAGCACCGTTTCCGTTACCTTCAACACAAAATTGTGTGGCTTCTGAACTATTAAAACTACCTCCCGAAACAATCGTTCCAGCGTCAGTTGATAACGTGTACGAACCATTACCATACGAACAGCAAATTCCGTCTCCGTATGCATCTGTAATAGTGAATGTGTAATCGTCTACTGCAAGGTCAGAAAAAGTAACATTTACTGTAGAACCATCAGCATTTGAAGTTGAGTAGCTTTGAGAATCGATAGTAGCTCCTGAGCCATCTTTCAATGTCCAAGCTGTTTCTTCTGGGTAATTGTCAAATGTAATTGTTAAATTCACATCACCTGTTACACACTCGTCTGGTGGTGGAGGGTTTCCGCCGTCATAAGGCTGTCCAACCCCTACTGCATGCCATGCATTGGTTACTGCAATTTCTTCAGCACTTCCAGCTCCATACAAGTCGATAGCAGATTGAATAGCACCTGCTCTTGCATCGTCATATTGTGAATTTGAATTTAAGTAAACAGATAAATTTCTGTAGGCAATAGAAGCTGCTTTGTCCATTCCAATTTGTGAAACGCTATAGCTATCTCCATTGTCATTGGTTCCGTTACCTCCAGTACTTAGCAAGTAAAACCAAAAGTTTTGTACACCAGAGTTGGTATGTACACCTCCATTATCAGAAGAACCTCCATTCCAATACGTACCTTGGTATGTATCGGGATTATTGTAAGCATTTGGATTGCTCATAGAGCGCAATGCTCCACCGCTTCCACCGGCACCAATGGCATCACCCATTAGCCAGTCATTGTTTCCTTGTGCATAATTTTCAATAGATTCCCCAAAAATATCGGAAAACGATTCGTTTAATGCTCCAGATTCGTAGCTATATACTAAGTTAGCAGTATATTCGGTAACTCCGTGAGAAATTTCGTGACCTACAATATCCAACGATACTAAAGGACCATAGTTTACACCATCACCGTCACCATAAGTCATACGGCTACCATCCCAAAAAGCATTGACATAGTTTGTATCATAACTTACATATGAGCGAATTACACCACCAGAACCGTTAAACGAATTTCTATTATGGTTCTGTAAAAAATACTTGTGCGTTTGCTCAGCTCCAAAATGCGCTTGAACACCTGTCGCATTACCGTTAAACGAAGTGCTGTTGCTAGTAATTTCACTAGCATTATTATAGCTAGTACCGTTATTACAGTCAAAAGTTTGTATTCCATTACCATCTGCAGTTTGACGTAGGCGATACAAACCACCGTTGCTATCTGCCGTAAAGGAAACATTTCCGTTGTAAAGACTTGTTCCTGAAGCAGGGGTATTAGCATGATGAATACGTTTATCCTCCATTATAAAAGCACCTGTTTGCGCATCAATGTAAACATCGGCACGGTACACTGGGGCTGTAGCATAAATATCAAATTTATACGCTAACCTATTGGTGCTTGAAATCTTATCAATAGCTGGAAAAACAACCAATTCGCCAGTAGGCTTTTTATAGTTGTCTACTAGGTTGGCTTCTTGCTTACTTTCCCATAAATAGCTACTTGCACCAACATGAGCCAGTGCTCTGTTTAATGCTTGAGAGTTGCTGAGTTTTGGGGATACAGAAACATCTTTAATTCGGAAGATATTATTACTCATCGCCATGATAGAACCATCTTTAGCATGAATCTTACTCGAACTGAATGCTACTTTTACGTTTTTGTAGTACTGCTGGTATTCACGATGAATATAGCCCAACTTATCTACTTTTTCTGAAATTTTTGAAAGGGAATTACCTTGCGGTAGTTGTAGTTGTTGCGAAAGCACTTGTTGTGAATTTCCAAGCGCTTTGCTTTCGGTTTGGTTAAAAACTTTCAGCTTTTTTATTGGTTTTTTAGGACTTTCCTGTGCAAAACCAACAAACGAAGCTAATAATAATGACCCTGCAATAGCAAAGTCTTTATAATTGTTTCTCATAATTAGTGAATATTTAAAGTTAATAATTAGGTTTATTGTTAATAATTATTTGTGGGGATAAAGTATTGTGGGGCAATACTTTTTTAATGTGTTTTTTCGTAAAGTGTTTTAGATTTTGACCAAAAAGAATGGTACAAAAATTTTATAGGGGGTAAAGAGTATTGAAATTGAAGTGTAGAAAAAGAAAGGGGATAAAAGAGAGGGTGTGTGCTGTTTATTATTTTTAAAATTAATCTAGCATACAATCGAGGCGGTTGCTTAACAGAACGCTTCTCATCTTTAACAGAATTAAACAGATTTGTGAGTTTGTAAAAATTGTATTTTTTTGCCATAACTGGGGATAAAAATGACTTTTTGTTCAAAATCTGACACGAATTAACCCAAAATATTAATAAAAACAAAATTTTATCGACAAACTACACAAACAAAAATGTTAAAATTTGTAGGTAAAATCTGTAAACCCTATTGTTTATGTAGGATAAGGCTAAAATTGAAATAAAGTTAAAATTGCTACATTTGAAACAATGAAAAATAAATTGCTCCTTTCGGTATCCAATCTTTCCATTTCTTTCGGAAAAAAGACAAATTTGGTTGAGGTTATTCATAATATTTCGTTTTCAATTGCTGAAAATGAAATACTTGGGGTGGTAGGAGAATCCGGATCGGGAAAATCGGTTACGGCCATGTCCATCATGGGTTTATTATCTGAAAAGAATACGCATATACAGGGAGAAGTACAATTTCAGGAAAAAGACCTTTTAAAACTAGATTCCAAAAAACTTCGAAACATTAGAGGGAAAGAAATCGCCATGATTTTTCAAGAACCGATGAGCGCTTTAAACCCTTCATTAATCTGCGGATATCAAGTTTCAGAAATTTTACAACATCACTTAGACTATTCTGCTTCTAAAGCTAAAATAGAAACGTTACAATTGTTTAAAAAAGTAAAACTTCCAAGACCTAAGGAGCTATACAATAGCTACCCACATCAAATTAGTGGTGGGCAAATGCAACGTGTGATGATCGCTATGGCAATTGCTTGTAAGCCTAAATTGCTAATCGCCGATGAGCCCACGACGGCATTGGATGTTACTGTTCAGAAAGAAATTTTGTTATTGTTAAAAGAATTACAGCAAGAAACAGGAATGAGCCTGCTGTTTATATCTCATGATTTAGCTTTGGTTTCTGAAATTGTAGATCGAGTAGTAGTGATGTATAAAGGTGACATCGTTGAAACAGGAACTGTAACCGAAATATTTAAACACCCTAAAGACGAATACACCAAGGCGTTATTAGCATCGCGACCAACATTGGAAAAACGATTGGAAAAACTGCCTACCATTGCTTCCATAGCCGATAAAAGTTTTAAGCCAATTGTAGAAGCTTCACAAACGCGTGCCAAACGGCATAAAAAAATCTATACCCAAGCACCTTTATTAGAGGTTAAAAACCTGGAAAAAGAATATTATAGCACTGTCTCTTATACACATCTCCGAGCCCACGAGACCTCTCTACATCTCGT
>CAJXPE010000096.1 GCA_913057965.1 uncultured Marixanthomonas sp.
AGAGGTCTCGTGGGCTCGGAGATGTGTATAAGAGACAGGAATTTATTATTTGGTTCATCAACGAAATTTTTTCCCTTAAAAGCATATCCGTGTTTTATATGAATGATGTCTCCTAACTTGAACTCTTTCCAACCTTCCCTCATACCCTTAAATTTTGAATTTGCTTCATCAAACCTTCGGCTTCGGTATTTAAGTCGGCTAACTCACCGTGAATTTTGCGCATTCGGCCTTTATAATCAAAGTCCATGTCAATGTCAATGCTTACGCCCACATAACGGCCGGGTGTAAGGCTATAATCCTGTTCGCGCACTTCTTCCAAATCCACCACTTTACAAAGGCCTTCTACGTCTTGGTAGGTACCGTTGGGGAAGTGCTTGTTAAACCACGCATTGTCTTTTTCCACCTCAGGGGTTTCCCCGCGAAATAAATTCATGACAGCGGTCAAGCCTTCCAACTGCTCGTCGCTAAAATCGTTGATGGTGCTGCTTACCTTGCGGTAGGTGTTTCTGGCATCGATCATCAAAATCTTATCCTTGTTTTCTTTCCGCTTGCCTTTATTGAAAAACCATAAATGACAGGGCAAACTACGTGTATAGAAAAAATTATTGCTAATGGCCACGATACATTCCACCGCTCCGGTTTCCACCAGTTCTTGCCTGATGCGTTTTTCGCTGTGACCGGCATCGGTAGCGCTACTTGCCATCACAAAGCCAGCGCGGCCCGTGGGGTTTAGGTAACTGTAAAAATATTGCATCCACAAATAATTTCCGTTGGGGATGGTGCCTTTCCCGGTTAAGGGCGGGCCATAGGGCAAGCGCTTGTCTTCGGTCAAAAATTTGTTTTTGGCATCTACCTTATCCACATTAAACGGCGGATTGGCCATCACAAAATCACATTTCTCATACAGTTGGTGCGGATCGCTGTAAAAACTGTTTTCATTGATGATCTTGCCTTCAATCCCATGGATGGCGAGGTTCATCTTGGCAATCTTGGTGGTATTGCTTTTATATTCGGTACCATATACGGTAATGGCTTCGTTTACACTTTTCTGTTCGTGGTTTTTAATAAAATGTGCCGATTGCACAAACATCCCACCCGAGCCACAGGCCGGATCTTGGATAATCCCGTGGTTGGGCTGGATAAAGTTCACGATTAAGTTTACCAAAGAGGGTGGCGTAAAAAATTCGCCTCCTTCCTGCGCACCGGCACCTTGCATAGAGAATTTCATCAAGAAATATTCATAAATACGTCCAAACACGTCGCCTGAAGCGTTTTTTACGGCATCTTTATTAAATACCCTGATGATATCGCGCAAGAGTTTCGGCTCCAGCTCTTCGTAATTTTTTGGCAAAATGCCCTGCAAATCGGGATATTCGGCCTCAATGCTTTTCATGGCATGGTTTACGGCCGCGGCAATATCCTGATCGCCGGGAAGGTTGGCCAAAGTTTCATATTTGGAAGCTTCGGTGAGTTGAATCGCACCTGCAGCCAAATAATCTTCCTTTAAAGCTTTCCGTTTTGCTCCCGTCCGTGGGTTAATGGGTAGGTTTTCCTCAATATGTATTTTGGCATCTTCATACCGGTTTTGTGCAAAACGCAGTAACACCAATCCTAAAAGTGGATCTTTATATTCAGCGGCAGTAAGTTTGGAATTGGCACGTAGGTTATCGGCAGCGTCCCATAATTCTTTTTCTAGGTCACGCAGTTGTTGTTGGGTCATATAAAGTTATGTTTTCAGTCTATTTAAAAGAAGCGCTTGTTTATTCAGAAATGCTTCTTTTAGGGGAGCAACCAAATATAGGCTTTTTCTTAGTTTTTAAAAACAAGTAATCTATGAGACCTACAGCCATAATAACATCTACAATATCCCAAAGTTCTCTCACTAATGCGGTTAAAAATAATACCACCTATCTCAATTTTTGCTTCAATACTTCTCGTTTGCTAATTATAAAATACATTTAAAATTGATGCGTCAAAAAGTTATTTTACATCAAGATTTATTCTATTTTTCATTCGTTTTACTTTTAATTTTAAAAAGATAGCAATAGCTGGTAAAGCAACCAAGAGAAAGGGAAAAAGTACACAAAAGAAAAAGAAATTTACTTCATAATATGAGGTTCCAGTAAGATTTGCCAGATTTATCGTAAAGTCTGTGCAGTAAACATACAGTTTAGACATGAGTTGTGTTATAATTTTAACGATGCTCATATTACACTTGTTTAAGTTTTTTAATTTCTATTGTATAATCGATAATCTTAATAAGTGCATACCAAATGAAGAGTGGGCAAAGAACAACTAGAAAAATGATATTTGCCGCGCCATAATTTCCAGTAGATCGCAACGCATTAATAGCTCCAAAATAAATTTTATTGGTAATCCCTAAATAACCTTTTAAGAATCGTACATGATGTTGTTCACAATATTTGGTATCACTATGTGCTACCCAAGTGCATTTTTTAGGCGTTCTAATATCCGAATTGATGGCGGTAATACCATGCATAGAATAAGGTTTTTCTTTTATAGTAGGCCGATATGCTTCGTTTATCAAAACCATTATCAGGTATGGTAGGATAAGTAACATTAAGTTTCTTACAAGTCGCATGGGTAAGTTGGTTTATAGTATTTTGCTATAAATAATAACTTGAATTTAAAATACGATAGAAATCATTTTAACGTGGTATTCTTTTTTTGTGAAATAAAAAGGCTTACCAATAAAGCTATTGCAACCACTACGTCGATGGCATTCCAAAGTTCCCTACCAAGGGCAACCTTAAAGAAAGGTTGAAACAATAGAGCCAAGGCCACATAAACAATTACCCAAACCGTATTATTATTTTGAAGCTCTCCATACGCCAAGATCGCAAAGCCCACAAGAGCCAAAAACCGAACCAACTCATAATAACCGTAGGGCATTTTAAATAGGCAGAGCAGGAATAGTAAGGCTAAAATTATTTTTATGGGTTTATATGGCATAACCTTAATTTACTTTAAATTCGAGAAATACAGGGAGGTGGTCTGAAATAAAACGGGCGTTTTTCAGGTTCTCACAACTTTTAACAAAGTCGATACTACCAGCATTTAGCTTTTGCAAGCCTGCTGAAAAGTAAAAGTTGTCAATGGCATGATTTGTATAGACACCATTCTTGCATTTTCTTTTTAAGGTTGTTGCTTTATTATGTAGTGCACTTTTAAAACCGTTTTTATAAAATGGTTCCCATACTTCTTGATTTTCATCAAGATTGAAATCACCTGCTATAATCACATTTTTAGAATCTAACCTTTTTTCATAATCTATAAAATGGGTTATTTCTAGTTCGGGTTTATCATAGTATTTACGAGAATGGTAGTTTACAATGTAAAAAGGCTTGTTGTCTCCCTTTTTTATAAACGAGGCAATATACGGTTCGCGATACACCTTTTCTGATAGCTCTTTATCCAAAAATGGTTTTCCGTTTAAAGTCACTTTTGCCGTTTTCCAAAGAAAAGCATACCGCTCACTCATATAAACCGAAGGACTTTGAGTAGGATCGCTTATTTTGTAGTCCCATTTAGATCCCATTCGGTTAAGTTCATCCGCAATTTTAGCAACAGACTGTGCGCCGGCAGGATCTTTAGCAACCACCTCCTGAAGTGCTACTATATCGAAGTTGCGAACAATGGTTGCGATCGTGTGGATTTCATCTGCATCTTTAGTTCGTCCTAGATCGCGGATGTTCCAAGAGGTCAATGTTAAATTTTTTGATTCGCTGGTATTTAAGAAACCGTCCTTTTCTTCATTCACTTCTATAGCAATGTTAGAAGCTATACCGTTATTGGATGTATTCGCTAACTCAGTATAATTTTTAGTATTAAAATTACAGGATATTAAAGAAGCCAGTAAAAAGAGAAAGAAAAATTGCTTTTTTTTCATGAGAATGAATACTATATTATTACGAGTCATATCGAACTATATCTTTGATATTATTTATAGCAGCCACTTGAATCACAACATATTTTTTCCTATTATTTTTTCTAAAGGTTAATATTGGATTGATTGCTGGATCTCTATGCCTTGAGAATTCGCTAAGCTTTACATCCTCATTGCTAGCTATTTTTTCGTGAACTACATAGTTTTGTACATGAAGGGCATTTGCTGTTTGTTTAAGATTGCAAAAGGGCATTGATACATTTTGAATATTATTCATTGTACGTTGTAAAGAAGATGCATCTTCAAAATATGAATATTGTTTACCTTGAATATAATCAACTATGCTTATATCTAGAATACTCTCAGTATTTTTATGAATGTCATCTAAATAATTGTCTTTCAAATTATTAAACACCTCATCAACATTATTCTCTTTTGGATTGTATCCTTTATGAAAGGAATCAGACAGATTAGGTAAGTTTTTGAGAAACTTCGATTTATTTTTTTCAAGATAATTTAGTAATGGCTTCTTTTTTATAACATTGATCACGAAATCAGGCGAATCATATTCAATTTGATTTAGTGTATCTTCACTTTCACCCTGCCAGTTTTTAACTTTTGAATAATAACGAGATATAGCCTTATACCGCTTTATCAAATCTTGATTCATGTCTTCGAATATATCAAACAACTTATCAGCCGCCTCGAAGGCATATTTATCTTTTTCACCGAAACTATTTGACGGAGGCACCTGCAACGTTTCAGTTTTTGAAGATTTATTCTTCTGTACAAGTTTTATAAATCCATACACTAAAATAATTATTCCTATAATAACCCCAGCTAAATTTCCATATAGGGTGATTACAGACATCAATAGAGCCGAAATAATAACTGCGAATAAACCTGCAAGTGTAATTAAAACAGGTATCGTATAATTAACTTTTTCTTCGTTCTTCTTTGGGTTAGGAACAGTTCTCGTTTGGTCTGCTTCTTCTTTTAATTTATCAAATAATTGCTTTCTAAAAAGTGGATCTTTTATTTTCTCAGCATTTTCTTCATTTCTGAGCGCCAAATTATCATAATCTATTTTGACGTTAGTTAATTTTCTTTTTTTCGTTCTTAAATTATACTCTCTAATTACTTTCCTACGAATTGTAGTGTCCTTTAAAAAAGAAAAACTTGTGTTACTGTCATAATTAAACTCATTAAATGATAGATCTACTATATCAGTAATCACAAATGCCTCCTGGCAAAACTCTGGATTCGCAATATAATCATAGGGTGCGTAACAATAGCCATTGTCCCCGAACTCTTTTCCCCAACTGTTTCTTAGCTTAAACAACTTTTCGTCATCATTATACCCAACAATCAACAAGGCGTGGTTTCCATGATTCTCATAACTCCTTTCATGACTTGAGGGAAAAGGAATTACCCCTAATTTATTTTTGGGATAGAAAGACTTAAATATTCTTAAACCAATAATAACAGGATGACCATTAGCAATGGCCTGTCTAAAGTCCTTTTCTTTTATTTTTATTCGAGATGCCTTTTTTACAACTTGGTGTTGCGCTTCAGTATAAGCTTCCTCCGTTGGTTGATCTGCAAATGAATCAACCTTATATGGATGACTTTTAGAATGGCAAGCTCCTTTTTCTTTTACTGAGCGAATAGTATCTAAAAGAGTTGCGCCTGTTTCTACATTCGCATTTCCGTTTAAATCTCTCGTATTAAAATAAACAAAAAGCTCGCTAATATCGACGCTTTTATTGTTTTGCTTTGCGAAAAACTCATATACTGCTGCAATAGCGAAAGCTGTACAACTACCTAATTTGCCTTGATTTTTCACGGAAGGAAAGTAACCAGACAAATCTATTGTTGCAGGGATAGTCTCATCGTTAAATGTATAAACTTCATCATTCGGGCTAATTGGAGATGGGATATAACCGGATGCATTAATTCTTTTCCCTCCTACACTAAAAATACCATCGTCAAAAGATATATCCAAATCGCGGTTTATTTCCTCGGATTGCTCTTCTAGTTTTTTTATTTTATTCTCATCCCTCTTAATCCCTTGTGTTAAGGCTGTAATTTCGCTTCTAAGTTCTTTTTGCTCATAAAATTTAACTCGCTCTTTATCCTCTAGATATTTATTAAAATAGTTTAGAATATCAAACTCTAAATCACTAATGTTTAATCGTTTTTCACTCCAGTCAATTCCCTCTAGTTTTTTGTCATCCTCTCCTAAGAGGTTTGCAAGTAAGGTTTTAGACTCCCCAATAGTGTTATTGGTGCTTGTAATAAATTGCTCCAATTCAGCATCAAACCCTTTAATGTATGTTTCTGAATTTGCAGTTAAAGCTCTATGGTTTTCTTGTGAAAATGGGTATGTGTCTAAAAAATTTAAAAAAAAGTCTTGGTGTTCCTCGATAAAAGGATTGCATGTATTAAAAATATCTCTTAGTTGAATTCCTCCTTTCTCTAAAATACCTTCTTGATCAAATTTGTATTGTAAAATGGTATTAGCAATAACATTTCTAAAAAGCATTTCGTTGAAATGGATAACACCTAATCCAAAAACTTTTGATTTATTCATTGCAGCTCCAGAAGTTGCACGAATCATTTGAAAAACAAAAAATTCACTTAAAGCAAAGGCTAACCAATCTAGACTTAAATTTAACAGGAACCTCCCTTCATTTCTATCATCCAAATAATAGATGTCCCTAATTATAAAATCGTATTCTTTAGCTATACTTTCTATCAATTCTAACTCCTCTTGTATAGGGACGTCCTGAGTATATCCCTTACTCTGAACATTATACAAAATCACAAATAGCTTGACATTAATGTTTGATATTTGCTGGTTCTCTTTTAACTCCTTAATTGCATCTAAAAGAAATTTTAACTGAGCTGTTGAATCACTATCACAAACTGATAAGGTAATGTTCACGCTAATTACTCCATCTACCAAACCACTTACTACATTTCTTAACCTATTGATTTCTCCATACAGCTCAAAATCAAACCAAGCCTTAATATTATCTTCATTGGAAACAGAAAATTCGCGGTCTTTTATGGTAGAAAGCTGGTGATTTCCTTCTTTCAACTCCATAGATGCTGATAGAATATGCTTTTTATAAAAATCACGTTCATGATTTTTAAAATGCAAATCAATTCGGTCAACAAGTTGTTTCCCTTGCTGATTAATACCAATATTAATGGAGGAAGAAGGCATAGATTATATATTAAAATGGGACATATTGAAGTTGATATTAAGTGTTAAAAAGTAAACTATCCGATCAAATACAGCCGATAAAATAACCTAAGTAATTAACTAAAGTTTCAAATATCACTGACCGGACAAGTCAACTTATTATTTAAACACTATACAGCCAACACCTTTTTTACAAAGTTAATTTCATCACTAAATAATTCTCTTACCTTGATCATTTTAGAATCTTTAAGCTCACTATTCTTAAAATCCTTTTTTGAGAAATGTTCGTTATAGTTAGTGCCTGTAGTAACTTCAGTAATTAGTTTTTGATTTTCAGTTTCTCCTAAACGGTTAATTTTAAGATCTATCATTTTTTTGAACTCACCTTGAAGTTTACGCCTTTTGAAATCATCAAAAGCCTCATCTCTATATCTCCCTAATTCAATCCAGTAATCTTCAATAGGATCGCCTTGATCTTCACTATAGGCAAGATATTTTTCAGTTTCCTCATCATATTTAATAAAGTTATAGACAATACCTGTTACCCAATACTCAAGACTATGGTCTTCACGTTTGGTGGGATATATATCAAACCCTTCTCGTTCCATTTTTAGAAGCCAGTTCGAATCTATGTGATGACTAATGTTACTGGTTTTACTTTTTTCTTCATACAAGGCCATATTAGAAACGGCATAAATAGGGACCGTTGCTTCCATTCTGTAAATAACAATTCTATCATCCATATTTGTAGAATTGAAATTTGCTTTTTGGTTTGTTCCAAGAAGATCCTTAAACAAGTTGTCCTTAACTAAAACCGAGTTTCTACTATTCGGAACCCCAACAATAAAAGCTTCATGATGTTGCCTATTAACTACATGCCCCTTGTAGTTATAAGACCAAAGTGGATTTGATTTAATGATCAATTCATTTATCATTTCATTTAATTCTTCAGCAGAGTATGTTGATAATACCTCATCGATATTTTTATTTCGGTATTCTAAAGCCTTAGGTAATTCTTTAGAAAAGCTCCAAAAAGCACCAGATATTAATTTATCTGACATTTCAGAAAAATCATACAAACCATTATTGTTACTATTATTAGAGATGTTTTTTATGAAATCGTTTATATTAACGTCTTTATCAGACACTTTCACCTTATTGACAAAATCACGGTGCAGTTCTTTAACAAATTTCTTTGGCACCTCATTAATTTGATTTTGTAAACCTATAAAACTTGATTCACAGTCTTCAGCTACCTTTTCTAGCTTAAAAATAATGTCTTTTACTCTAGAATGATGACTATCAACAGTTAACAGTAAATCGTTAAAAAACGTTATTGCATATTGACGTCTAAAAATTTCATGGGTATTACTTGCCACTAAATTTACTGATTGTATAATGTCGTCCTTAGTATCTTTTAATTTTGAACCAAACTTTTTCTGCATAAAGCTCAATTCTTTCAATTCTGAAATATTTTGATTTACTTGATTTCTAAGATTTTTATCATTTTCAGATATTTCTTTTTCCTCCTCTTTCATCTCTTTTAAAAAAACATTGACATGTTTTGTCAAAGCATTTAAAAAACGGTCGACATTTCCAACTCCAGATGGTTTGTTGATATGCGTAATAATAAACTTATTTAGTTTATCATTTACTTCTCTTTCTTTAGAACTAAAATTCTCTTCAATCTCACCTTTTGCAGAATCAGAAACATTTCCTAAATAAGAGATTATTTCCGGTTCTATCGAATTATCATTCTGAATATAGGAGTAAGGGATTCTTGGACTTTCTGATAAGAGAGAGTCAATTAAATCATTATTTTCATCTCCATTATTTTCTCTAATTTTAGCGTTGTTAATAAAAACATCATCCAAATTAAAAGAATCTGTTTCTGGCGTAATTAAGTTGTTTATAATACTAACCGAGGCTTTGTGAGCATATATATTTCCAAGCTTATTACCGTCGTAATAAAGCTCGCTCAATCCAAGTCCACACGCCCAAGAATGCTTATCCTCCACTTTCATAGATCCCCCAGCAATAACGGTCTTCACATTATCATATGAACTCGCCATAGTCCCACTTAGCTCACTTGCTCCTGTAAACATAGCCAAACCAATGAGCTCGCTTAAATCGTTTACTTTTGTATAAGTGTTCGCATTTTTATCGCTATTGTTTATCGTGAAAACCAAGTCAAAAGGAGGAGTTTCTATTTCTATATTTTTGTTAGCATATTTAATTTCAAGGGGTTTTTTATCAAAGTTATGATGCATCAAGTAGTCTAAATCATATAAGGCACCATAACCATTCGGCAATACATTTGCCATAGCAGGCCCTGTCATCATAGCATTAAATACATCAGGCAAAATGGCAAATCCAATTGTTGACACCCCTACATTAGCGTTAATACTCTTTGAAACTTCTTTCACTATATATGCGATATCTAAAAAAGTTCCACTACCAGTTCCTCCAGCAACAGAAAACATCATATTTATTTCAACATCGTCTCCATTTACTTCAAATTTTTTATTAGCTATAGCATCAGCATCTAAAATAGAGGTAAGTTTGCTTTGAATGGCATGTTCTATGGCGCCGTAATTAAAATGAGTAGCAAAACGCCCATTAGACCTTACTTGGCCTGCACCATCTGTTAAACTTACCAACAAAGGTCTATTTTCAGACGGGACAAATTCAAATAAATCCGGCTGCTGTCTCAATACTTCTTGAGGACTATGAACTCGTATATAAAGAAACTCAGAGCTATCTAAGCCTACTCTTTGATCGCCCAAATGGCTGTCCATTTGAATATTACGGCTATCTCCATCAGTATCTAAAGCGAGAAAGCCCGTCATTGGTGGTATTTCTCCATAGGTATCTATAAACCTTTTTTTAGTGTGTAAAATTGACTTTAAACCAGTTCCACCTAATCCCTGTCTCTTATACACATCTCCGAGCCCACGAGACCTCTCTACATCTCG
>CAJXPE010000097.1 GCA_913057965.1 uncultured Marixanthomonas sp.
AGATGTAGAGAGGTCTCGTGGGCTCGGAGATGTGTATAAGAGACAGACTTTAATGTTACGTCAATGTAAATTTAACGTTAACTAATTAAATTTTTCATATATTTGGGGTTGACAAAAATGAATGTATTATGAGCAATGAGGATAACAAATATTATATATTGAAAGTAAAATATTCAGTTCAAGAAATATCTGGCAAGAAAAAAAATGGTAAAAAATCAATACATAAAAGGAAAAAGCGCTATTTGGTTAAAAACCTTGACACCTTAGACAGCAAATTCCAAGATATTGAAGACGCATTAACCGAAGTGGAGAACACGAACTCCAAAAATATCTTTAATCTTTTTAGAGATTATTTGGTTCGGTTTGGTTCTAATTGTAACTCTACTTATCACCGAATGCTGCGCATTTAAACTTTTAAAGAAATTTATTAAAAAGCAAATGGATAAATCTATTTGCTTTTTTTTGTTTTAGCGCATAAAAAAGGTGAACGCTTGTTATAGAGAGTGTGAAACGGCTCGCTGATAAGTATGTTCTTGTCATTACAGTTATATCTTTAGCTCGCCACCCCGAATTTAGGGCATAAAAAAAGGATGTACAAGGTTCAAGGAAAAAGGGAAACGGCTCGCATTAAAATTCTTGCTTTGATATTTTAATTTTGAACATTGCTCGCCACCCCATTTAGATTTAGCGCATAAAAAAAGGTGAACAAGCGTTCACCTTTTTTTGCCCCAAATCTTACCATAAACTTAACCTACTTATGCTATGGTATAGTCCAAATATATGCTAATTTTTTAGTTCTACCCTAAGCCTTTTCCTACTTTTGGATAAACTGTTTTATAAACTCGATTAACGGTTTAATTATAGCTAATCACACTGTTTTTTAACAGTTTAATACGCTCTTTCCGGATTTCCTTCGTAAAAATGAACGTAGGCTTTGTTCACCACGCGCTTTCCGCCATCGGTAGGATAATCACCAGTGAAATACCAATCCCCTAAGTTTTTAGGACACGCTTTATGCAGGTCATCCACCGATTGGAAAATCAATTTTACATCCGCCTTAATGGTTTCATCACTGATTATTTCAGCAATCTTATCTGAAATTTCTTGATCACTAAAAGGAGCGTATAAATCTTTTACGTGATTCACCACATCTTTATCTTCTACATCTAATTGCTCTTTACACTTATGGTAAATTTCCTCCACAACATCATACGTGCCGCGCTCTTTATGGAGTGCTAATGCTGCTTGAAAAGCAACCAAACCTTCCAGTCGAGCCATATCAATACCATAACAATCTGGATATCGAATTTGCGGTGCCGACGAAACCACGACGATTTGTTTTGGGTTTAATCGGTCCAACATTTTTAAGATACTCTTTTTAAGTGTTGTTCCCCGTACAATACTGTCATCAATAATCACCAAGCTATCCGTTGGCTTAACAACGCCATAGGTTACATCGTATACGTGAGCCACAAGATCATCCCGGCTGCTATCTTCAGTAATAAAGGTCCGAAGTTTTACGTCTTTAATCGCAATTTTTTCGGTGCGTATTTTATGTTGTTGTATTTGCTGAAGCCGTTCAGTGGTTAAATTCCCTTCTTCTTCTAAAATGGCTTCGTTTTTCTGTTTGTTCAGTTCGTTTTGGGCAGCATCCAGCATTCCGTAGAATGAAGTTTCAGCTGTATTGGGAATAAAAGAGAACACCGTATTTTCGGTATCGTGATTTATTTCCTTTAACACTTTCGGCATCACCAAACGGCCTAACTCTTTTCGTTCTTCATAAATTTCAGCATCACTTCCGCGGGAAAAGTAAATACGCTCAAACGAACAAGATTTACGCTCCAACGGCTCTAATATCTTTTTTTCTGAAAAACTACCGTCTTTCTTTAAGATAATGGCGTGTCCTGGCTCTACTTCTTTTATGGCTTCAAACGGAACATTAAATACAGTCTGAATTGCCGGTCGTTCTGAAGCCACCACAATTACTTCGTCATCTTTGTAATAATAGGCTGGACGAATTCCGGCAGGATCGCGTAATACAAACCCATCACCGTGACCCAACATTCCAGCCATGGCATAACCGCCGTCCCAATCTCTAGCCGATTTTTTAAGTATTTTTTCAATTTTAAGGTTTTCAGCAATAAAAGGCGAAGCTTCCATTTTATTCAACCCTGCTTTTTTTGATTTTTTGTAAAGCTTGCGAACACCTTCATCTAAAAAATGACCTATCTTTTCCATTACGGTAATGGTATCGGCTTTTTCTTT
The DNA here is from genome assembly GCA_913057965.1 of uncultured Marixanthomonas sp. Classification (GTDB taxonomy): domain Bacteria; phylum Bacteroidota; class Bacteroidia; order Flavobacteriales; family Flavobacteriaceae; genus Marixanthomonas. Next base: position 2,266 of record CAJXPE010000097.1, read on the forward strand.
TGGGTGCATCCCCAATTTTATCAAATTATTGAATTGCTCGGTGGTATTCGTCATGTTAAAATTACCGGCAATAATTAAATTCCGGTGCATCCAGTTATTTTGACGAAGAAACGGGTGTACGTTTTCCACACTATTAATGCCAAACGTTCCATACCGAACATGGCCTAAAAACAATTCGCCTATATAAGGAATATTCTTTTTTTGCGCTGTTACATCATTTTTGTATTCTGGGTGTCTTATAAATTCCTCATTTATACGACCGTTAATTTGAGCAAAAATATCCTGTATAGGCTGCGATTTGTTAGATCGTACTCGGCTTATATAGCGCTCTCCAGGATCTACGTCGAGTTTAATACTGGCAAAACCAGCGCCATCTTGACCACGGTTGTGCTGCTTTTCCATCATCAAGTACATTTTATTTACTCCATAAAATGCAGTTCCGTATTTCTCCTTATAATATTCAAGCGGTTTCAGCAATCGTACCATTGCTATTCCACATTCGTGTTTTAACGCGTCGCTCATTTTTCTGAAAAATTAGTTCAATTAAAAACGCCCCGAAAATTCAGGGCGCGTTGTTATGTTAATTCTATATCAAATTGTGTTAGGCTTTGAAATTGTTTCAAGCGCTGATGTACTTCTTTTTTGGTGAGACTCTCTAACCGTTCTGTTCCAAATTTTTCTACACAGAACGAAGCTAAAGTCGAACCATAAATAATGGCATTCTTCATATTTTCAAAACTATAATCAGCCGTTTTTGCCAAATACCCCGTAAATCCTCCTGCAAACGTATCGCCTGCTCCCGTGGGATCAAAAACTTCTTCTAAAGGTAAAGCGGGTGCAAAAAAGATATCTTCATTATGAAATAATAAAGCACCGTGTTCTCCTTTTTTAATAACCACATATTTAGGCCCCATCTCCTTAATTTTTTGAGCTGCTACTACTAAGGAGTATTCTCCAGTTAGTTGTCTAGCTTCTTCGTCATTAATAGTAATTACATCTACTTTTTTAATAACTTGTTTTAATTCGGTTAACGCACTATCCATCCAAAAGTTCATGGTATCCAGTACGATTAATTTAGGTGAATCCATTTGCTCAATTACACTTAATTGGACGAGCGGGTGTAGATTTCCTAACATGACCACTTCAGCATCTTTATAGCTTTCTGGTACTTTTGGCTGAAAATTTTCCAATACATTCAACTCGGTTGCCAAGGTATCGCGAGAATTCATATCGTTATGATATTTTCCGCTCCAGAAAAATGTTTTTCCTTCTTTTATAATTTCGAGCCCTGAAACATCCAAATTATTGTTTTTCAGCATAGCGATATATTCCTCTGGAAAATCACCGCCAACTACCGAAACAATAGCGCCATCGGCATTAAATTGGCTGGCTGCCAATCCTATATATGTAGCGGCTCCACCTAATATTTTATCGGTTTTGCCAAAAGGGGTTTCAATAGCGTCGAAAGCAACGGTACCAACAATAACAAGTTTGCTCATAAAAGGGTTTTAAATTGAGGGTGCAAATTTAACGAAATAATTTAGAAAATATATCTTTTTAACGAAGACTAAACAAAGTGTAAATTGCTGATAATTACTTTCTTCCGAAATCGGCTGGAATTTCGCCCCAGGCTTTGGTTTCCCATTTAACCACTTTGGTGGAATAGGTGTTTGCTTTCAACCAAGCTTCAGCTCGTTTCACCAGTTCCTGTAAGTTTTTATTATGCACGCCCCACTTTAGTTTGGTGTTACATTTTTTTCGTTTTACCCAACCCATGGCAATTCTGCTATCACTATAAAGAATACGGTCGCTATTTACCTTTTTTAAATAAGCTAATCCGTGAACCAAAGCCAAAAATTCTCCCACATTATTGGTGCCTTGTTGAAAAGGCCCCTGATGAAATAATTGTTTATGCGTTTGCGTATCCACCCCGCGATATTCCATTTTTCCGGGGTTACCACTGGAAGCTGCATCAACCGCAATGGAGTATAAGTTTGGCTGACCAATTTTTGCTAATTGTTCTTTAGTGAGTGTTTTCTTCTTTTTAGTATTTTTCCCCTTATAATCTGCATAATCTTTATTGTATGCTATTTTGGCCTCTTTTAAACTTTCGAAACTTTTGTATTGTGCACCGGTAACTCCTGTAATGGCCTTTTTGCATTCTTTCCAACTGTGAAAAATACCTGTTGGGTTTCCAAACCAGATTACGTAATATTTCTTGGTTTTTGCCATTATTTGGTTTCTTGAGCCATTAACAGTTGTTCAATCACCTTCGGAAAATGTTCGTATTCCAACGCATGTACTTTTTCGGCAACTGTTTTTGGCGTTTCTTGAGCCGAAAGAGACGTTTTTTCTTGAAATATAACAGCCCCTTCATCATAATTTTCATTTACATAATGAATTGTGATGCCTGTTTCAGGTTCTTTATTGGCAATAATTGCTTCATGAACATAGGTTCCATACATTCCTTTTCCTCCATATTTTGGAAGCAAAGCTGGATGAATATTGATCACTTTATTAGGGTATTTTTTTAAAATTAGCTCAGGAAATTTCCACAAAAACCCAGCTAATATAATAAGGTCTGGCTGGCTTTCCTGTATGGTTTTTACCACTCCTCTTTCAGAAAACAACTCCTCTCTATTAAAGTGTACTGCTTTGATATTGTGTTTTCTAGATTTTTCAAGTACCTTAGCATCTTTCTTATTAGACAGGACAAGAACAACTTCACCAAGGTTAGATTTTTTAAAATATTTTATTATATTTTCGGTATTAGTACCACTACCGGAAGCGAATATAACGAGACGTTTTTTCATCAAAATAATAATGAGATTTTCAAGAAGTAATATAAAATAAATAACAAAAGTAAGGTAATAGGGTTTTACTTCTCCCAAAATTGTTTTAAATTGGTGTTCACATTTTATGTTTAAAATGGTGTATTAAATTAAAAAATTTTATTTTTGCCACTTAATTAAATTAAAAAAACAAAGATTATGTCAGACATTGCATCAAGAGTAAAAGCAATTATAGTAGACAAACTAGGAGTTGACGAAAACGAAGTTGTTAACGAAGCAAGTTTTACAAACGACTTAGGAGCTGATTCCCTAGATACCGTTGAACTTATTATGGAGTTCGAAAAAGAATTTGATATTCAAATTCCAGATGATCAAGCTGAAAACATCGCAACAGTAGGTCAAGCAGTTTCATATATAGAAGAAGCTAAATAAATTTAGTCCCGTATGGAACTTAAGCGAGTTGTAGTTACAGGTCTTGGAGCACTAACGCCCATTGGTAATACGATCCCTGAATATTGGGAATCATTAATCAATGGAAAAAGCGGTTGTGGCCCTATTACTTATTTTGATGCTGAAAAGTTCAAAACTAAATTCGCTTGCGAGCTAAAAGATTTTAAGCCAGAAGATTTTTTTGATCGGAAAGAGGCACGAAAACTAGATCGCTTTGCGCAATATGCTTTAGTTTCTTCAGATGAAGCAATTAAAGATGCGGGAATAAACCTAGACGAAGTTGATAAGTTTCGCGTAGGTGTTATTTGGGGCGCTGGTATTGGTGGTCTCGAAACCTTTCAAAACGAGGTAATAAACTTTGCAGAAGGGGACGGAACGCCACGTTTCAACCCCTTCTTTATCCCTAAAATGATAGCCGATATTGCACCAGGTAATATTTCTATTAAACACGGCTTTATGGGGCCAAATTACACAACGGTCTCTGCTTGTGCATCTTCTGCCAATGCGATGATTGATGCGTTAAACTACATTAGGTTAGGGCATTGCGATGTCATTGTGACCGGCGGTAGTGAAGCAGCAGTAACCAAAGCAGGTATGGGCGGGTTTAATGCTATGCACGCACTTTCTACCCGAAATGACAGTCCAGAAACTGCATCAAGACCTTTTGATGCTACTCGTGACGGATTTGTATTAGGAGAAGGCGCTGGTGCGTTGATTCTTGAAGAATACGAGCACGCTAAAAAACGCGGTGCAAAAATATATGCTGAAGTTGTTGGTGGTGGAATGTCTAGTGATGCACACCATATGACAGCTCCTCATCCAGATGGAATTGGTGTAGAGCGTGTAATGCTTAATTGCTTACGCGATGCAGGCATGAGCCCTAATCAAGTAGATGCTATTAATACACATGGAACATCGACGCCTTTGGGTGACGTTGCCGAATTAAAAGCAATTACTAAGGTGTTTGGAGAACACGCTAAAGACATTAATATTAATTCCACCAAGTCTATGACTGGCCATTTATTGGGTGCCGCAGGGGCAATCGAAGCCATTGCATCCATATTGGCTATGGAAAACAGTATTGTTCCTCCAACAATCAACCATTCTACAGTGGATGAAAACATAAATCCATCCCTTAACCTTACCTTAAACAAAGCTCAAGAACGTGAAATTAAAGTAGCGATGAGCAATACTTTTGGATTCGGAGGACATAACGCTTGCGTACTTTTCAAAAAGCTGGACGCGTAAACAATAGATGACATCTATAAAACACATATTTAATTCCCGAAATTCAAACGACGGGGATTTTTTTTATGCGATTAAAAAAATTCTTGGTTTTAAACCAAAGGATATTTCCATATACAATGAAGCTTTTACACATCGTTCTTTACACGAAAAAAACAATGAGGGACAACCTCAAAACTATGAACGGTTAGAGTTTTTGGGCGACGCTATGTTGGGTTCAGTAATTGCAGCCCACCTTTTTACTAAAGTCCCTTCAGGCGATGAAGGATATCTCACCAAAATGCGCTCTAAGGTAGTAAGTCGTGAGCATTTAAACGAATTGGGAAGAGACCTAAACCTAATTAAGTTTTTAAAATCCTCTGTCGCTACAAACCAATTTGGAGGAAATATCCACGGAAATATCTTCGAAGCCTTGGTTGGTGCTATCTACTTGGATAGAGGTTATAAATACTGTGAGAAATTTATCTATAAACGCGTCATTAAGCCGTATGTAGATATTGAACGCCTTGAAGGTAAAATAATAAGCTATAAGAGTTTATTTATTGAATGGTGTCAAAAATCGAAACAACACTTCAAATTTCATATTTATGAAGATACCGGTAAAGATGAATTGAAACACTTTGCCGTTAAACTTCAATTGGGAAACGAAACGATAGCCAAGGCACGCGCTACTTCAAAAAAGAAAGCCGAAGAACGCGCCGCCAAAAGAGCTTATTATAAGTTTCAGTCAAAAATTGACAAAGAATTAAACTAACACGCTCGAAAGTTCCCTAAAGTATCCTTATTTTTATGCTAAAATCCGTTATGGGTAAACACAGATTAGTGCTCGAGGATGATTTTAAGGAAGATTTTCAAATTTTAGCCATTCATTCTGGCGTAGAAGCCTATAAAATGGCGTTCTACCTCAATAAGTATTTAGAGTTGCGGTTAAAAAGAAGGAGAACCGATCTTGAATATTCAAAAGATGGATTGGAAATACAGTTTCCGTTATACGAATTTAAGGACAATACTAAGTATACTATTTACAATCTTATTTCTAACACCTGTAAATCTACCACGGCAAATACAACAGCAAGTGGAGGATTATTCGAATTAACTCCTTCGGAAGAATATATAACCACTTATTTAATTCCGGAGTATAAAAAAGTAGATTACTTTTTGAAGATCACTTCAGAACATGAACAAGTTTCAATAAAAAATCTACTTTCAGAAGTAAATAAAATGAAGCCTGTCATTTCTTCTTATCTCATAGAAAATGAGCATATAAAGTCTAAAAACAATTTAATTTTCAACTAATGCCGAAACAAAAAAGAACCAAAATAGTTGCTACACTAGGCCCTTCAACCACCAAGAAAGAAATCATAAAAAAAATGATTTTGGAAGGAGTAAATGTGTTTCGTATCAACTTTTCGCACGCAAAATATGCAGATGTAAAAGAACGTATTGCCACGATTAGGGAGTTAGGTGAAGAATTAGGAACCACACCAGCTATTCTAGCAGATTTACAAGGTCCTAAATTACGAGTTGGTATTATGAAAGAAGAAGTTGTTGTTGAGCCTGGCGATGAAATCTCGTTTTGTACAGGAAAAGAATTTGAAGGCACTAGCGAACGGGTGTATATGAATTATGACAATTTCCCGAAAGACGTAAAAGCAGGCGAACGCATTTTATTGGATGATGGAAAATTAATGTTTGAAGTGGTGGAAACCAATGGAAAAAACGAAGTAAAAACCAAAGTAATTCAAGGTGGACCGTTACGCTCTAGAAAAGGAGTAAATCTACCAAACACCAATATATCATTACCCGCACTTACAGCGAAAGATAAAAAAGATGCCATTTTTGCGGTAGAACAAGAAGTAGATTGGATTGCCCTATCATTTGTGCGCCACGCCGAAGATTTAAAAGAATTGCAGGCTATCATTGAAGCACATTGCGATTACAAAATTCCAATTATAGCAAAAATCGAAAAACCCGAAGCGGTACAAAATATTGATAAAATTGTAGCGTATTGTGACGGCTTAATGGTTGCTCGTGGTGATTTAGGAGTAGAAGTTCCAGCTGAAGAAGTCCCACTAATTCAAAAAGAATTGGTGCTAACTGCAAAACGAGCACGAATACCTGTCATTATCGCCACCCAAATGATGGAAACAATGATAACCTCATTAACCCCCACTCGGGCAGAAGTAAATGACGTGGCCAATTCAGTGATGGATGGTGCCGACGCAGTAATGTTGAGTGGCGAAACGTCGGTTGGAAAATATCCGGTGGAAGTTATACGAACGATGGCCAACATTTGTAAAAGTGTTGAAAATTCTAATTTAATTACCGTGCCGCATCAACCGCCACAAATAAGAACGAACCGTTACATTACAAAATCGGTATGTTATCACGCTGCCACGATGGCCAATGAAATTGATGCTACTGCAATTTGTACGTTAACCAATAGTGGGTATACTGCTTTTCAAATTTCAGCCTGGCGACCCACTGCACACATTCTTGCTTTTACTTCAAACAAACGTATTTTATCGCGTTTAAATTTATTGTGGGGCGTAAAAGCCTTTTACTATGATAAGTTTGTAAGTACAGATGAGACAGTGGACGATGTAAACAAAATTGCCCAAGATGAAGGCTATGTAACGAAAGGGGATTATTTAATAAACCTCGCTGCGATGCCTATTGTAGATAAAGGGATGGTAAATACCTTGCGAGTTTCGCTAGTTAAATAAAAAAGAAAAGCCGAGTTTTTAACTCGGCTTTTTACTTTACAGCAAATTTTAGTCTGCAATTTCAGTGCGTTCTAATTTCATTTTATTTCCTTCTTGGATTATGTCTACAGAATAGCCATACCCTTCAGTTCGATAATCGTAATTTATTTTTTCTAAATTATTATTTTTTCTATTCACGGTTAACTGGCTTGTCCAAGTTCCGCTTTTAGGGTCTTTTTCTTTAACGGTTTCTTCATTGCTTCCTTTTGGGTTTGGGAATGCGAAACTCTTTGGAATGTCAAACAACTCAGCTGCAATATAGAACGCTTCGTGCCACTTATCTGTCGGGAGTACTAATGTTTCAGTATTTGTTGGTTTACTGGCCGTTCCGCCACTAGTTTCTGTAAAGGAAACTTCTGGGAATTGCCCTTTTAAATCATCAGCATAGATTTTTGCATTAATGTCTTCTTCCGGAGGGAAAAATTTAGAGAGATATCCATTAAAAGCATAGCCTGTTTTCTGATTATATTCAATTTGATGCATCGCGCCTCTAATACCTGTCTCTTATACACATCTGACGCTGCCGACGACTCCTTACGTGTA
>CAJXPE010000098.1 GCA_913057965.1 uncultured Marixanthomonas sp.
TCGTCGGCAGCGTCAGATGTGTATAAGAGACAGCTGGTAGAAAGTGCTACGGTTTTCATTCCCATTTTATTGGCATATTGAACGGCTAAGTGTCCTAAACCACCAATTCCTTGAACGGCTACCACATCTCCGGCTTTTACATTGCTGTTTCGCATCGCATTGTACACGGTAATTCCGGCACATAATAAAGGCGCAGCTTCTTCACTGGAAAGTTCTTCTGGAATACTGGCAACAGCTTCTTGCGGCGCAGTCATATATTCAGCATAACCACCATCGTACGAAATTCCACAAACCTTGGCGTTTTCACAATTAATAAACATACCGCGTCGGCACGGTTCACAATTAAAACAGTGACCTCCATGCCAGCCGACACCAACGCGTTGCCCTTTTTTCCAATTGGAAACATTACTACCAACGCTTTCTACTATTCCGACCACTTCATGACCAGGAACGCGAGGATATTCTAATCCGGGAAATCCGCCAGCTTTTACAAAGTTGTCACTGTGGCAAATTCCGCAGGCTTCTACTTTTAATAATACTTCGTTTTCTTTTGGAGTGGGCTTGTCGAGTTCTACAATTTTAAAATCGCCTCCCGCTTCTTGTACTTGTACTGCTTTCATAGTTTCTTTCTTTTGGAACTTGAAGATACAAAGAGTAGCTTACTTTTGTTTTAAATCTGTGTTAAACCCTGAAGAGCGTATGGATTAATTAGAAAGTGTATATGTAACCACCAGCATAACCCCAATTACAAAGGCATTATTAAGAAAGTGAAGTAAAATAGGCCAAATAAGTACACCAGTTTTTAGTTTTAACCAACCAGCGATACTACCAAGGACAATACGCGGAATAATCATAGCAAATAACGCAGCATTCAGTAAAAAAGATTCTACATAGTTATAGATATGTGCCATCCCGAAGATTAAGGAAGTAATCACTAAAACTATTAATACGTATTTGCCTAAAAATTGTTGAACACCCAAAAGTGTTTGCTTAGGCACAATTAGTTGTAACAGGTAATAGGTACCAATAAAAACCCCGAACATCCCTAACAGTCTAAGATACCAAAGTGCTATGCCTTCTGAAAAGCCCATAAAGAGAAAGCTAATCCAGCCGCTTATAAAAAGTAGTAAATCTTCGTAACTAGGTTTTATAAGGGAACGGAACATAATCTCTTCAAAAATAGGGGCAATGATTACTGCGGAAATAAGCAGTTGGATGGGTTGGTTATTGAGCATTTCTAGTAACCTTTCCTGCTTGTATTCGTTGTTTATGAGTTCAGGAAACCATTTAGACAACACCCCCAAAACCATAAAGAATACAAAATAAAACGCCCAAACAAGCAGGTAGCTTTTTACTAATAGTTTGGCACCTTGTTTTGCAGTATATGTTTTTGTTTTAATCATATTTTTTAAGAAAGCAGCAAAAGTACAGGAATAAAATGTCTTAAACAGACATACATTTTGCAAGAGGGATAGAGTAGGGTACCGTGTACCCACGAAAGCCCGACCGTACCCTGAGCGAAGCCGAAGGGTAGGGGCTTGACATAAAACGAATAAACAGAACTGTCACTTTTTATAAGAAAATATGACACCCTGTCATAAAGTTTCTGATGGCATAATCATTGACTTATACATGGCGAATTAAAACTTGAATTAGTAAAACAATAACGATAACACTATGAGTAAAATAATTGGAATCGACTTAGGTACAACCAACTCCTGCGTTGCTGTAATGGAAGGTAGCGAGCCAACGGTAATACCTAACGCCGAAGGAAAACGAACTACTCCCTCAGTAATCGCCTTTGTGGAAGGTGGCGAAATTAAGGTTGGTGACCCTGCAAAACGTCAGGCTGTTACAAACCCTAAAAAGACTATATCTTCCATTAAGAGATTTATGGGGAATAAGTTTTCCGAATCAAAAAAAGAAATTGATAACGCTGCATACGATGTAGAAAAAGGCGATAATAACACACCACGTGTTAAAATCGATGATCGTATGTATACGCCACAGGAATTGAGTGCGATGATTCTTCAGAAAATGAAGAAAACCGCTGAAGATTACCTTGGGCAAGATGTAGACCGTGCTGTAATTACAGTTCCGGCTTACTTTAACGATAGTCAGCGTCAAGCAACAAAAGAAGCTGGTGAAATTGCTGGTCTTAAAGTAGAACGTATTATTAATGAGCCTACAGCGGCTGCGTTGGCATACGGACTTGATAAAAAAGACAGCGACCAGAAAATTGTAGTATTTGACTTTGGTGGTGGTACACACGATGTTAGTATCCTTGAATTAGGAGACGGCGTTTTTGAAGTACTTTCTACCGATGGTGATACACACTTAGGTGGTGACGATGTTGATAGCAAAATCATTAACTGGTTAGCAGATGAGTTTCAAAAAGAAGAAGACTTAGATCTTCGTAAAGACGCTATGGCGTTACAACGTTTGAAAGAAGCTGCTGAAAAAGCTAAGATTGAATTATCATCTTCAACACAAACTGAAATTAACTTGCCATACGTTACTGCAACAAGCAGTGGACCAAAACACTTGGTAAAAACGTTAACGCGTTCTAAGTTTGAGCAGTTAATTGACGATTTAGTAAAAAGAACCATCACTCCTTGTGAGAAAGCTATGAAAGCAGCTGGTCTTTCTAAGAGTGATATTGACGAAATAATTTTAGTAGGTGGATCAACACGTATTCCTGCTGTACAAGAAGCTGTGAAGAATTTCTTCGGAAAAGCAGCCAGTAAAGGAGTAAACCCTGATGAGGTTGTTGCAGTTGGAGCAGCTATTCAAGGTGGTGTATTGACCGGTGATGTAAAAGATGTACTGTTACTAGATGTAACACCATTATCATTGGGTATTGAAACAATGGGTAGCGTGAATACAAAACTTATTGAAGCCAATACAACGATACCAACTAAAAAGAGTCAGACGTTCTCAACAGCGGCAGACAATCAGCCAAGTGTGGAGATTCACGTATTGCAAGGTGAGCGCCCAATGGCAGCAGATAACAAGACAATAGGACGTTTCCACTTAGATGGAATTCCACCTGCGCCAAGAGGAACACCTCAAATTGAAGTGACTTTCGATATTGATGCCAACGGTATCATTAAAGTAAGCGCTGAAGATAAAGCAACTGGTAAGAAGCAAGATATTAGAATTGAAGCTTCTTCAGGCTTAACAGAAGAGGAAATCGCAAAAATGAAACAAGAAGCGGAAGCTAACGCTGATGCCGATGAAAAAGCGAAAGAAAAAGTTGATAAAATCAACGAAGCTGACGCGATGATTTTCCAAACTGAAAAGCAACTGAAAGAATTTGGTGAAAAACTATCTGATGATAAGAAAAAGCCAATTGAAGATGCTTTAGAGGAATTGAAGAAAGCGCATGCAACACAAGACGTTGAAACCATCCAGCCAGCGTTGGATAAAATCAACGAAGCGTGGAAAACTGCAAGTGAAGAGATGTACAAAGCGCAAGCTGATCAACAAGGTGGAGCTGCCCCAGGCGGTGATGCTGGATCTCAGCAAGGAGCTACAGGCGGATCTTCAGAAGAGGAAGGCAGTGATGTAGAAGACGTAGACTTCGAAGAAGTGAAGTAAGACAGATGTCGAAAGACTGAAGTTTATAAATAATATGAAAAACCGCAACTTAATTGTTGCGGTTTTTTTTTATTACCCAACGTCATAAAGTTGTTTAAGACAAGTATAACACCCCACTATACCATTTATCAGTATATTTGAAACCATGGAATCTATACTACTTCCCAAACAGCCGCATCCTGCGGTGTCATACCTTCGTGTAGGTAGGTTGCTGTATTTTTCACTTATTTTGTTTGTTCTAGAATCTTGGGTGTACGGGGTGCAACTTATGGAAGCTTGGAATAATGCTTCTGGCTATATTGTTGCTATTTGGGCATGGTGCTTTCTATTTTCCTTTATTCATATTTATTTGGTTATTATGGATGGTTGGTCACGCTACCAAAACTACAAACGAGCAAAAGATCAGTTTTTTATACACGGGTTTCGTCCGCGTATTGCAGATATTTACATCGTTTCAAAATGTCAACGTATGGCAGCCGAAACCGCCGCAGAAGAATTAGGAATAAAAGAAGAAGTACAAACGTATTACAAAAGTTGTGGTGTAAAATGGTACCATTACATTCCTTATTTTATGGTAAAAGAACCCTTGTTTATGTTTAAAAAGCACTTTTGGTCGCGTACTTTTTTAGAGAAAAATTATACTCCAAAATTTGATTTCCAAAATATGCCACAAGCTACGGTATGAGTATTTCGTGTACACAAGTAAGCAAACAATACGGTTCGGTAATCGCATTACAAAATGTAAGCATTTCTTGTAAATCCGGTGAGATTTGTGGGATAGTAGGCGCCAATGGAGCTGGAAAAACAACCTTATTCAAAATATTGATGGGTTTGGTTACGGCGGATAGTGGTTCTGTGGCTATACAATCCACTGGCAATAAAAAAGCGGGAGGCATTATTGAAAAACCTGCCTTGTACGAGTACCTTACTGCCTTTGACAACCTAAAAGTGTTTGCCAAAATGCAAGGTGCCACTACTGATAAAAATACATTACATCAATTTTTAAAGCGAGTAGGGCTTCCGATTGACAGAAAAGACCCAGTCCGTAATTATTCTATGGGGATGAAACAACGACTAGGTATCGCCATTGCGTTGCTTAACAATCCTTCTTGTTTAATTTTAGACGAACCCTTTTCAGGTCTCGACCCGATGGGAATTGAATCGCTACGAAATCTTATTCTGAAGTTATCAGAAGAGAATCTAACTATTTTAATTTCCTCTCACATTGTCGATGTATTGAGTAAATTATGTTCAAAATTATATGTTATTAATAATGGAAGCATCGTTAATTCAGGTGAAACAGCTGTTTTAATTTCTGAAAATACAAATGCATATACTATTTGCGGATCTGGAATTGCAGCTTCAAAAACGCTACAAAAATATAAGACCATAGAACGGGGTAATTGCGTAACCGTTTCAATTTCTTCTGAAACCATTTCAAAGGTATTACAGCAATTGGCCGAAGAACAAATCAGTATCACTTCTTGCACACCTGAAGTAGATTTACAGCAACTTTTTCATCCAATATCGCAATGAGAGCACTTTTAGCGACCGAATTTTACAAACTCATAAAGCAAAGCAGAACCTACTATGCGCTTGCTGCTATTTTTGTGATAGAAGGCGTGGTGCTTTTCAGCGCGTATTATCAAGGTGCTGGAATTATTGATATTGTGTTGAGCAATCTAAAAGACACCTTCTACTTTGAAGGAAATCTGCTGAATGGAAATTTAGTCACCTACTTTATATTAAACTCACTGTGGTTTCATGTTCCGTTAATCTTAATTATTATTATGTCAGGCTTGCTCACCACAGAATATAGGGACAAAACCTTGCAAACCGTGATGATGCAGCCGGTAAAAAAGTGGCAGTATATACTCAGTAAATATATTGTAGCCATTGTTTTTACAGCGTGTGTAGTATTTGTATTAGCGCTGACGTCCTTTTTGCTATCGTATGCTTTGTTCGGAAAAGGGGATTTAATCGTGTATGTAAACGGACTCACTTTTTTTGAACATGATGATGCTTTGTTGAGGTTGGTATATGCTTTTATAGTAGGAGCGGTGTCGATGGTGTTCTTTTCGGTAGTAAGTGTAACCTTGGCCGTTATTTTTAAAGAAGCAATGAAAACTTGGATTATTGCCGCCTTCTTTTTAATACTTTCAAATATTCTGCTGAAAGTTGATTTTGGAAGTGAATTACTAAACAAATTACTATACGTAAAACTGAATGATACGTGGCAGTACTTTTTTGCGTTTGAAATTCCGTGGAACACCATATACTTGAATGTAGGGTTATTAATGGCATACATCTTACTTACTATGGGCGTTGGAGTGTATGTATTTCAGAAAAAAGATATAGGATGATACAACGATTGATATTGATACTACTGTGCATAAGTTCTCTCTCAAGCTTAGCTCAAGAACAAGATGAAGACCTATTACGTGTTAAAGAGCGGTTGGATACTGTTTCAGCGTTTACAGCCGATTTAAAACTTGACGTGGATATTAGTTTTATCAATATGCCACAGAAAACAGCTACAGTAAAATTTAAAAAAGGGGAGCCGATGTCTTTTTCTTCAAAAGAATTTGCGCTTATCCCCAAGCGCGGACTGGATTTTTCATTTCAAGAACTATTTGAATATCCCTTTATCACGGTAGATCGGGGAATGGAAACTATAGCGGGAAAAGAGTTAAAGGTAGTGAATGTTATTCCTACGGATAGAAAAGCCGATTTTTCGATTGCAACAGTATATCTAGATGTAAAAGCTGAACGAATAGTCATTTCAGAAATAAGCACTAAAAAAGATGGAACGTATACATTACTGTTAGATTATTCAACGTCCGAAGCTGTTTTGCCATCTCAAGTAGAAGTGCAATTTGAAATGGAACGCATCCGCCTTCCACTTAACTTTATGGGAAAAGGTATTGATGTAGACAGAAAAAAAATGCGAAAAGAAGAAGTGAAAACAGGTAAAATATTTCTAACCATGGAGTACAAAACCATTTCGTATTAATTTTCAACCTTTCTTAACGCACGTCATTAAATAAGAAGTTAGTTTTTAGAAAAAAGTTGCTTAAAGCATGATAGAATACAGTATTTTAAGCAAAAAAAGAACGGTCCTTAGTAGAGAACCGTTCAAACCAAATAAATCAATTAGCAACTAAACTAATTAATTAATGCAATAGTACTTATTAATTTTTTTTAGGCAAAGCCTTTTAACGGGATTTTTCGATTTTTATCGGTACGTTTTTTGAATCTATTCTGAATATTCGCACGAGAATTTTAATGCTTATTCGTCATCACTTGTTTCAATAGCTATGATGCTGTTTGCTGGAGAAGTTATGCTTGGCTCTTTAGTAAGGTCCAATAATGCACCAGAATGTGAAAGTAAAATCATTGAAAACATTTCAGGGTTTGTGAAATTGTTTTCAGCTACCATTAATTCTTTTAAGTTATTGTTTTGAGCTAAATCGGTTGGTAAAATACCACTCAATTGATTGTCGAAAACATTAAATACTTCTAATTGTTTTAAGTTTTGAAGCGTAGCTGGAATAGTTCCTGTTAACTTATTACTACTTAAGTGAAATTGCTTTAACTGGGTAAGATTTCCAAAGCTTGCAGGAATTGTACCAGATACACTGTTTCCGTTAAGAGCTAATATCTCTAAATTTGTTAAATTTCCGATAGAGGCAGGTAATTCGCCGTTTATTTTATTGAACGATAATTCTAACGTTTCAAGGTTTGTAAGATTTTCTATAGAAGAAGGGATTGTTCCTTCCACATTGTTAAAAAGCAGCGTAATGCCTGTAACATTATTGTTTTCTAGTGTAATACCTTGCCATTCAGAAACTGGTTGGTCTAACTCCCAAGAGCTATTCCAGTTATCACCATTGGTAGCGTTATAAAAATCGATAAGGGCTTGCTTTTCTTGAACGCTTACTTGAGCGAAAAGTGTAGTACAAAAAGCGATAAACAAAAGAGTAAGTAGTTGTTTTTTCATAATCTGGGACGTAAGATTCTCTAAATAACGATATAAAGAAACTATTTTTTTTGCCTAAGTGCAAAAAAAATCGACGAACTACACAAAATAAAATAATTATACGGTAGCAATCTGCTGAAGAAAAGACATATTTATTTCGTGAACCCCTTCAAAAACAGTTGTTTGTAGTCTATTTCCGAATAACGAAGAACCCTTAAGCTGTTGCTCCGTTTTACGCGCTTCTGTAATGTATGGATCTTTATTTCCGTAGAGATATGTTACTTTGGTTTCAGGTTTCAGAAATGAAAAATCTTCTGGTTTTAATTCTACCGGAATGCCTCCAGAATGCAATAATAGATAGTCACATTGTATTTTACGGCTAGCAAGCCATCTACTAGCAATGGAAACCCCTTGCGAATAGCCCATTACAATAAAGTTTGGCATAACCTCTGGCTTCTCTGCTTCCCAAACCGCATCAACATACGCCAATACATTTTGGGTTTCGGCTACGGTGTTTTCTTTGGTAAGCCACGAAGCACCTACGTGTTTAAAATCGCTTCCTTGATAATATTTGGAAGGAGCTTGTGGTACAATTATATAATTTTCTTCAGGGTTTAAGTGTCTAAAATACCTTGCAAAGTACCGGCTTAAATATCCGAGGCCGTGGAAAGCTATCCAAATATTTTTAGTTTTTGATGTTAATGTGTTTAGGGTAGTATATGTATTTGTTGAAGTATAAGAAACCTCTTTTTCGTTGGCCATTTGTATTTTTGTATTTTTACAAAGTTAAAAGAAACAGATGAAGTATACCAAAGAAGAAGTGTTGGCAGGTTGTAAAAAAATGTGCCAAAATACGCTAATGGAAACATTAGAAATAGAGTTTATCGATGTAAACGAAGATACGCTCATTGCTAGAATGCCTGTAACACCTAAAGTACACCAACCAGATGGAGTCTTGCACGGAGGAGCATCTGTTGCATTAGCTGAAAGTGTAGGAAGTGCTGCTGCTTTTATTTTTATGGATGCTGAAAAAGTAACTATTAGAGGAATTGAAATATCCGCTAATCACGTAAAGAGTGTTAGAGAAGGCTTTGTATACGCCCATGCGAAGGTTATACACCAAGGCCGGACTACGCAACTGTGGCAAATTAAAATTGTCAACGAGCAAGAACAATTGGTTTCTTTGGTTAAATTAACTACTTTAACTCTCGAAAACTAGCCGCTAATGAATTTAACACTACTTATTGAAAAAATATCTAAACACCATGCCACCCAAAAACCTTTTGTTCTCTTTTCATTACCAGAAAGTGGTAGAGTAGAAGTATTACTTCAAAAAAACACTCGAGAATATACAGCAGAATCATTTGATAAAAAGGGTATTGTAATGGCTCCTTTTGAATATGAAGGTAAAGCTATGTGTATTCCGCTACAAGAATCTGATCATTTTGATTGTGAATTAACTCATAAAAAAGTAGCGACAGACACTATTGAACCCTCTTTTACAACTTTAGAAAAAGAAGCGTACAAGCGTTTAGTTACGAAGGCTATTAAAGGTATAAATAATAAGGATACACATAAAGTTGTCGTCTCAAGAAAAAAGGAACTTCCTATTTCAGAAATCGATTTTTCTAGTTTAGTTTCTCGCTTGCTTCACTTATACCCAACGGCTTTCCGTTATGTTTGGTATCATCCTGAAACTGGAATTTGGTGTGGAGCTACGCCCGAAATTTTATTAAAAACCAATGGCGAGTCTTTTACAACAATGGCCTTGGCAGGAACAAAAAAAATTATAAATAAGGAAAGTCCAAACTGGACACCCAAAGAAAAGAATGAACAACAAGTAGTAACAGATGTTATTAGCAATTCTCTTCAAAAGGTAACATCGGTTTTACGAGTGTCAAAAACCTACACACACGAAGCAGGCTCCATTGCCCATTTGCGTACCGATATTACGGGAATGCTAAAAAATAGAAAGACTACTTTATCGACTGTTACAGCTGCTTTGCATCCAACGCCCGCTATTTGTGGAACTCCCTTATCAGCTGCATTGGATTTTATAAAAAAGAATGAAGACTACAATCGAGAATATTATACTGGGTTTATTGGTTCTATCGATGGGGGTGATTCAACATCATGCTTATACGTAAATTTAAGATGTATGAAAATTGAAGATAACAAAGCAAGTTTGTATGTTGGCGGTGGTATAACTTTCGATTCAGACCCTGAAGATGAATGGGAAGAAACCCAAAATAAATTGCAAACCATGTTACAAGTACTGCAACCAATGCTTTAAAATTGAACTGGCAGTTTGTACCTTTGTAACAATGAACTTTTCCAATAAATTCCTCTCGCAAACCATAACGCAACTGTGTCTTTCCAAAGGAATAGACCATATTGTAACTGTCTCTTATACACATCTCCGAGCCCACGAGACCTCTCTACATCT
>CAJXPE010000099.1 GCA_913057965.1 uncultured Marixanthomonas sp.
CGAGATGTAGAGAGGTCTCGTGGGCTCGGAGATGTGTATAAGAGACAGGATGAGTTCTTTATTTTCATTTTTAATTTTAAGCGAAGCCAGTTGTACGTTAATTCCAGTTAAATAATAATTTTCTACTTTTTTAAGGTCTGGCGAAAGATCACCCAGGGTTATTTTTGCCACGTTGGTATTGGGTTCTGCTTTTTGCTTAGGAATTTCAACAACCTCAACAGTGTTTTGTTTCGTGAGTTGTTGGTATCCAAAAAACCCAACAGACAGAAGTACAATGGCAATAGCAGCCACTTTAAGCCACATAAATCTTACTGGGCTTTTACTTTTTATTGTTTCTGAATTGCCAAATGCTTCATCCAACTTAGCTTCAAAACGAGTTTGATGTCCTTGCGGAGGCTTTGTAACCCCTTCTGGTTTATTTTCAAACATTTTTCTAATATCCTGTGCCATATTGCAAATGTTTTAAGTGTTTTTGTAATTGTTTTTTCCCACGGTGCAAATTGGTTCTAGATGCACTTTCTGATATATTTAATATTTCAGAAATTTCTTGATGATCATACCCTTCCAATAAATATAATTGCACTACTATTTTATGGCTTTCATTTAATGATTCTATTGCTTCTTCTACTTCCCTAACAGTTGTTTCGTTCGGAACACTCCAATTATCCTCTTCTTCTACAATATGCAGGGTTTCTTCGTTTAGTGATTGTATTTCTAACTTTCGAGCCTTAATACTGTCTAAGCAAGTATTGATTACAATCCGTTTTAACCAAGCACCAAAGGTGACGTCCCCTTTAAATTGCTCTAGTTTTTGAAACGCTTTAATAAACGCTTCTTGCATCGCGTCTTCTGCCGCTGCTGCATCTCGCATATACCGTTGTGCTATAATAAACATGCCATCGCAATATTTTTTATACAGAGTCAACTGCGCTTTGCGATTGTTCTGCTTACATTGTTCAACAAGTAATGAATTGGACAAGTTTGATGGTTTTTTTGGTTGCTGTTCAGGTAAAAGACGACACTTTTATCGAAGTGTTGCAAATCTTAACATATTTTAGCTTAAATTAAGTATAAATTTAAATGCTTTTATAGTAACTTTGGTATAAATCGTTGTATATGAAGAACAAATACCCAGACTTTAATAAATTAAATCGACTACTAGTTGCTAGTTTTGAAGCTGAAAAGCTTTATTACAATGCTGCTCAGGATGCACAAACGACCAACTTAAAACGATTTTTAAACTATATGGCCACCGAACGGAACAGAATGAGCCATGACATATCTAATGAACTACACTCACGTGGAATTGAACCTTTAAAAGAAGATTCAGAAAAAGGGAATATTGATCGTACTTGGCAAGAAATTAAAGAAGCGTTAGAGAAATTTAATGCTACTGTAATTTTAAACCAGTGTATTGCTAGAGATTTAAATAACGTGAAGAGATATGATGAGCTACTAGAAAACAAAGGATTGCCTGAGGGAATTCTTTCGCTCATAGAAAAACAAAAAAAACAATTACATTGGTATATGAAACAAGCAGAGCAGCATAAAGAAACTCATTTTGCTGTAGAAACAAACAACTCTGTTTCTAAAACAGATACCAAACTTGAAGAAGACACAAAAAAAAACATTGATGACAATCAAGGAAGAGTAATTCCTTTAAAAGCAATTTAAAATATACTTTATATACCTAAAAAAAGCCTTCTATTTCAGAAGGCTTTTTTTTATCTACTAAATGATTTATTATTCATCTATCATTAAGTTCAAGTTTACTGTAATATTATCACGAGTGGCTCTTGAAAATGGGCAAACTTCATGTGCTTTGTTTACAAGATCCTCCCCAGTTTTCACATCTACTCCCGGGATATAACAATCTAAGGTAGCTTCCAATTGAAGGTTTCCTTTCTCAGTTGTTCCTATTCCAATAGTAGCTGTTACCGAAATTTCTTTAGTATTAACATCTATCTTCTTTTTTTCGGCTATAGCTTCAATAGCGCTTCCAAAACAAGCAGCATAAGCACTACCAAATAATTGTTCTGGGTTAGCACCATCACCACCTTCTCCACCCATAGATTTTGGTACAGAAAGATTTAAGTCGATTGGTCCATCTTCAGTTTTCACGTGTCCTTTTCGTGCTCCTTTAGCTATTGAAGTAGCTTCGTATAATGTCTTCATTTTTATTTTTTTTATTTAATATAATTCAATATACTATGGTTTCACCGCTTTTTAAAACCGATATTCATAAAATTGTCATAAATTTCAGCAATGGCAAAAACGCAAAGACATAGCAAAGCGCTTTCAGAAAAAGAAGGTATTGATCAGCCTACCCGATTAAACCCACTGGCAGCTGAGCGCCTTAAGAAAAATAAACGTAAGGCTCCTTCAACCAAAACTATTATTGAAGGGCTTCTCGATGGGAACAAAACCCAATTAAGCCGCGCCTTAACGCGAATTGAAAGTACCGCAGAAAAACACCAACAAGAAGGACGGGAAATTATTGAAGCCTGTTTGCCGCATGCCAATAAATCGATACGGATTGGGGTTACCGGTGTACCAGGAGTAGGGAAAAGTACGTTTATTGAAAGTTTTGGAAAATTACTAACAACTCAAAACAACAAGGTTGCTGTGCTTACCGTAGATCCTAGCAGCACGTTAAGTAAAGGAAGTATTTTGGGTGACAAAACCCGAATGGAAGAATTAGTAAAAGATCCCAATGCATTTATTAGACCCTCTGCTAGCGGTGATGCCTTAGGGGGCGTAGCACAAAAAACACGAGAAGCAGTCATTCTTTGTGAAGCAGCCGGTTACAATATTATCATTATTGAAACAGTTGGTGTCGGTCAAAGTGAAACGGCAGTACATTCGATGACCGATTTCTTTTTATTGCTGAAATTAGCTGGAGCCGGAGACGAGTTACAAGGTATTAAACGCGGGATTATGGAAATGGCAGACGCCATCGTCATTAATAAAGCGGATGGTGAAAACCTGAAAGCGGCCAAAATGGCCAAAAATGAATTTAATCGTGCGCTTCACCTCTATCCACCTAAAGAAAGCGGATGGACACCAAAGACTCTTACTTGTTCCGCACTTGAAAATAAGGGAATTGACCAAGTTTGGGAGCTCATTGAAAAGTATATGACTGAAACAAAAGAGAATGATTTTTTTCAACACAAACGCACCGAACAAAATAAATTCTGGTTACTGCAAACCATAGAAAATACATTAAAAAGAGATTTTTATAACAATCCGAAGGTAAAAACAGCATTAGACGTTCAATTAAAACTTATTGAGGCCAATAAAACCTCCCCTTTT
This sequence comes from uncultured Marixanthomonas sp., assembly GCA_913057965.1. GTDB lineage: Bacteria > Bacteroidota > Bacteroidia > Flavobacteriales > Flavobacteriaceae > Marixanthomonas. Next base: position 3,313 of record CAJXPE010000099.1, read on the forward strand.
GAAGCAGCTAGCTATTTGTTGAGTTTGAAAGAATAAACCTATTTTTTAATAAAAGCATTCTCAAACCAAGCAATCTGAGCCTTTAACCCTTCTTCTAAAGAGGTAGTAGGATTATAATCTAATAATTTTCTAGCTTTATCAATATTCGCTTTGGTACGTGATTGATCACCGGCGCGAGGAGGTTTAGCCGAAATTTCTATTTTAGTATCTAGCAACGTTTCAACGGTTTCAATTCCTATGGCGGTTGTGCTTTCTTCTTCAGTACCTAGATTGAAAATCTCACCGTTTGCTACATTTTCTTTACCGATAATACTTACAATCCCATCTACAATATCCTGTACATACGTGAAGCTTCGTAAATGCTTTTCGCTTCCGTTATAAAGTGGAAATGGCTTGTTGTTTAATCCACAATCTATTAATCGCGTATACAGCTTATCTGGACGTTCTCGAGGACCATAGACAGAATACAACCGTAACGAAGTGGATTGTAACTTCCCTTCCCTTGATTTTGCCAACACCAATTGTTCAGCGGCCAGTTTGGTAACGCCATACCAAGAAGCGGGTTTAGGTGCAACGTTTTCGGGAAACGTAGCTTCTAACCCATAAATAGAAGAAGTCCCAATATTTACAATAAAAGGAGTTTTTTTACTCTGAAGTGCAAAGTCCAATAAATTTTTAGTCGCTAATATATTGTTTGAAAAATAATCTTCAAACGTCGATGTATTCGAAATACCAGGATGAGCTGAAAAATGAAAAATAAAGTCCAAGTCTTCAGGAAGCGTTTCAACTAGATTATCGGTACGCAGGTCAAACCGCAATATTTCGATGCCTTTTTCTAAAAGTGTTTTAGCATTCAGTTCTTTTAGTTCAATATTGTAATAAGGAGAAAAATTATCAATCCCAATAACCTGATGTCCCATTTTGGACAATCGTTCCGAAGTATGGGAGCCTATAAACCCTGCTGCGCCTGTAACTAATATCTTCATATTGCATTTTTCAGAGTACAAAGTAACAGCTTTTTTTATGTTTCTGAATTATTCAGTAAAAAAGAAATACTTTTGCACAAACAAATTTGTAATCCTTTATGTACGAATTCACCATAATTGTCCCGGTGTACAATGAAGAAGATAACTTGGAACGCGTTGAAAAAGAGCTACTGGCTTACTCAAAAATAGCTACCAAAAAGACTGCTATTTTATTGGTAAACGATGGGTCTTCAGACAACAGCCAAGCATTAATCGAAGCCATTTGTAGCCGAAACGAAGCTTTTACATACATTTCATTTGTTGAAAACAGAGGGTTAAGCTCTGCAATTAAAGCTGGGTTTGATTATGTAGAAACGCCGCTTTTGGGGTATATCGATTCCGATTTACAAACCGCCCCCGAAGATTTCAATTTATTGTTACAACACATTGGGGAATACGATTTGGTTACCGGCTTTCGTGCCGACCGCAAAGATACGTTTGTAAAAAACATGTCTTCGAAAATCGCCAATGGCATACGCCGTTCCTTTACCCACGACGGGATGGATGACACCGGTTGCCCTCTTAAAGTAATTAAAACCGAATACGCCAAACGCATCCCCATGTTTAATGGGCTGCACCGTTTTTTACCGGCTATGATTTTGTTGCAAAACGGAAAAATAATCCAAATACCCATACAGCATTTTCCACGAATGGCAGGCACGGCAAAATACGGCTTTTGGAATAGGCTTTTTGGCCCCTTAGTCGATTGTTTTGCCTATTTATGGATGAAGAAAAAATACATTAATTACCAAGTAAAAAGCAAAGGATGAGCGATTGGCTTATTTACGGTATTGGCTTTTTAGCACAAGCACTTTTTTCGGGTCGATTGTTGGTACAATGGATTCTTTCTGAAAAAAGTAAACGTGTTGTTACCCCTTCGCTTTTTTGGAAATTGAGTTTACTTGCTTCTTTTATACTATTTGTCTATGGGTACTTGCGCGATGATTTTGCCATAATGTTGGGACAATCGCTTACGTATTTCATTTACATACGCAATCTCCATTTGCAAGGCGAATGGCAAAAATCGCCAAAATGGTTTCAGTTATTTTTAATGGCATTTCCCATTTTTATAGTAGTATACGCTTATAACAATGGTGAATACGATATAAACCAATTGTTTAATAATGAAAATATTCCGCTGTGGTTATTACTATTAGGTATATTCTCCCAACTTATTTTTACGTTACGTTTTGTCTATCAATGGTTGTATTCCGAAAAAACCAAAACCTCCCAATTACCCGTCGGATTTTGGCGGATGAGCGTGGTTGGGGCTTCGCTTATTTTAACCTACGCTATTTTTAGAGAAGATCCCGTTTTGTTTATTGGGCACATTGCCGGACTGGTTATCTACGTTCGAAATATATTTATCTGGAAAAAACAACGTCAGTTTGAAAATTGAAAAACTCCATATCACTATATTGGTTCTGGTTTGCATTGCTATTTTCTTTGTAAACCTCGATGCCATTTTCGTGAACATAATGGAAGCTCGAAACTTCACCACAGCCCGTGAAATGTTACACGATGGTAATTGGCTGCTTACTACCTTAAATGGCGAACCCCGATATCAAAAACCGCCGTTGCCCACTTGGCTCACAGCTATTTCAGCGGCGATATTTGGATTAAAAAGCTTGACTGCTCTTAGACTTCCCGCGGCCTTGATTACGGTGGTTTTGATACTTTTTTCATATAAATTGAGCTTAAAATTCACTCGGAGCCGAACCTACGCCTTTATTTCATCCTTAATTATGGCAACGTCTTTTTACATTGTCTTTGCCGGACGAAATGGCCAATGGGATATTTTCACCCACGGGTTTATGATAGTTTGTATTTATCAGTTATACCTCTTTTTCACTTCGGAAAAACATAAATACCAACACGCATTGGTCGCTGCCTTATTTTTTGGGTTTTCGTTTATGAGCAAAGGGCCTGTATCATTATATGCGCTGTTATTACCGTTTTTAATTTCCTTTGGAATCGTTTATAAATACAAGAATTTTAAAAGCCGTATTCTTCCATTATTACTTTTCCTAGTTGTTGCTTTCCTCGTTTCGGGTTGGTGGCATTGGTACACCTATACTTTTGATACGCAAGATGTCGCAGCTATTACCCAAAAAGAAACATCTAATTGGACCAGTTACAACGTACGTCCTTTTTACTACTATTGGAGCTTTTTCACCCAAAGTGGCGTTTGGACGATTCCAGCATTTGTTGGATTGCTGTATCCATACTTAAAAAATCGGGTATTTAATAAAAAAGCCTATCTATTCACTTTTTTATGGACTATGGCTTCGGTTATTTTACTGTCTATCATTCCTGAAAAGAAATCGCGCTATTTACTTCCAGTCTTAATTCCGTTAGCGTTGAATACTGGGTTTTATATGGAGTATTTATTCCGAAGGTTTTCTGAAATAAAAGACAAACGGGAAACCATTCCGGTGTATTTCAACTTCGGACTGATTGCAACCATCGGCCTCGTTTTTCCTATTGGAGGCTATTTATTTTTAGGTTCGAAAGCTCTTTCTGGAAGTTGGGGCTGGTATATCGTGCTTTCCATTGTTTTATTTGGGATTGGAATTTTTATAGTTCAGAAATTATTTCAGAAAAAAATAAAGCCTGTTTTCTATTTAACTATTGCTTTTATTGCGGCTATTATCTGTTTTGGAATGCCGCTCGCAAAAACCTTGACCATCAATCCAGAATATAAAAGCTTGGCCAAACTGAACAATTGGCAACAAAAAACCGATTTTAAGGTGTATGAACTCACCTACTTCACTCCTGAAATGATTTGGGAATACGGAAAACCGATTGAAGTACTTAAAAAAGACGACCGTTTTAAAACACCCACTGAAGATACTTTTGGCGTGCTAGTCGCAGAACCGGATAAAGACTTTTTTAGAAAAAAATTCGAGGGTTATTCCATAGAAAAAATCACTCGCTACGATATGAACCCAAATGCCCCGGGCAGTCGTACGCACCGTGATCGATTGTATAGGGATTTATATTTGGTGAAGAAATAACACTTCGGTACTTCGATACTTCGACACTTCGATACAAATAGTTAAGAATTGCATTCTTAACTATTCACTCAGTGATCTCAGTTTTAGCTCTTGGTTTTTATTCTGGACTATTTACTCAGTGACCTCTGTTTTGGCTTTTGTTTTCCATCTTGGACTATTCATTTTATGTTATTATGTTGAATAAGGGGTTTTACTCCCTCCTTTTGGGGAAGTCGAGAGGGTTAATAGACCATATTTAAATCTTTGCAGATAATCAAGGCTACTGAGTGGCTGTTCAAGAATAGAGTTCTTGAACAGTTGTATTGAAGTGCATTATTCCACTCGTTACCCTTTCACAAACCTCCCTTGTGCCCAAAGCTGAATGTTGTAAAATAACAGTCCTATTAACGCTCCAAAAAACATGCCGGTAACAATATCCAACGGATAATGAACGCCTAAATAAATACGGCTATACGCTACTACAGCAGCCCAAAACAATAAAAGAAACGGTAGGTATTGATACCATTTTTTGAGTAATAAGCTTAAAAAAACAGCTACTGCCATTGTACTGGCGGCGTGTGCTGAAAAATAGCCATAACGGCCGCAACGTACCGCTATATAGCGCATGGTTTCGCGTAAGGTCTCTACTTGGCAAGGACGTGGACGTTTAATTCCGTGTTTGAATAAATTGGCCAATTGGTCGGTTGCGGTGATCATTAGGGCGACGCTTATCATTACAATCAACGTACCTTTCAACCCATAGTTTTTATAAACCAAATACAACAGAACCGCATAAATGGGAATGGACGACCATTTTTCGGTAACGATTAGCCAAAATCCATCCCAAGATGTGTTTCCCAGTTTGTTTAGGAACAAGAAAAGCTCCGTGTCATATTTCAGTAATTCTTCAATCATCTTCGTAACGGGCTACTTCACGATCGTAAAACTCAGTGGCTTCTTTAATATAGGTTTCAGTTTCGCTTTCCAATTCTTTTTGATCGTGATTGTCAAATTCTTCAAACCATTCTACTTCGTCGTCTTCGAGATTAATAATAAAACGCGGAAATTCGGTATGGATTACAAAAATAGCGGTGGGATAATCGGTATTGTCTCCTAAAATATATTTGGGTAAAGTCATATTGATGTTTTTATAAAATTAAGCTAGGTCAGCATTCACCTTGCTTGCAATCAATTTTTTTGAAAGGTAATTAAATCTAATGAATAACAGTATGCCCGAAACGGTAAGGCCGGCCAAAAGTCCAAACCAAATGCCCGAACTGCCATATTCAGTATAAATACTTAAATAGTACATAATGGGAAAACCGATCAACCAATAGGCAATAAAGGTAATCAACGTCGGGATCTTTACATCTTGCATACCCCGCAAGGCTCCTAAAGCAACCACTTGAACGGTATCTGAAATTTGGAATATCGCAGCGATAAACAACAACTTCGATGCTATGGAAACCACTTCGAAATTATCGGCGAATTCAGCCATATTATCATAATCCAAGTACAGTTTTGGAAAAGCAGTATTGAAAATCATAAATGAAGCGGCAAATACAACAGCCATCAAAGCTGACAATAGGAAAATAGAAAATGTTATACGCCTTAGCTCCAAAAAGCGCCGCAATCCTTTTTGGTTTCCCACCCGTATCATCGCAGCTACACTAAAACCAGTAGCCACCATAAAGGTCATAGACGACAAGTTTAAGGCTATCTGGTTAGCTGCCTGCGGGTTTTTACCTAAAATTCCCGATAACCACACTGCAGAGGTAAAAATCCCTACTTCAAAAAACATTTGCATGGCCGAAAGACTTCCTAAGTTCCATACCTTTTTAAGCATCGTTTTGGAAAGAGTGAAAAATTTGATATTCAACACATAATCCCGTGATTTGTAGTGCTGTGATAAAATATACCACAAATATACCACCATAATCACACGGGATGCCAAGGTACCTATCGCTGCGCCTACCACACCTAGTTCTGGCATACCAAGCTTTCCGAAAATGAAAATATAGTTTAAAATTACATTGACCACATTCGCAACAATCGTAGCATACATAGGATAGCGTGTCATCGATAGCCCATCGCTAAACTGCTTAAAAGCCTGAAATATAATCAACGGAATAATAGAAATAGCCACTAAATTAAGGTACGGCATAGCAAGATCGACCACCTCAACAGGTTGTTTCATGACATACATCAAGGGCTTGGCAAACAATAAAATTACAAATAAGGAAATGGCCAACATAGAACATAAAAACAATCCGTGTTTAAAGGAAGCTTTTCCTGCTTCGAAGTTATTTTCGCCATCGGCTTCGGCAACCAACGGAGTGATTGCTGTAGAAAATCCAATCCCAATAGACATCGCCACAAACATAAAACTGTTCCCTAAAGATACAGCTGCAAGTTCAGCCGTTCCTAATTGCCCAACCATAATATTATCGACCAAAGCAACCACCGTATGCCCCAACATTCCCAAGATTACGGGCGTGGCAAGACGGATGTTGTATTTAAACTCTTTGGTGTATTGTCGCAACCTGTCTCTTATACACATCTGACGCTGCCGACGACTCCTTACGTGTAGA
>CAJXPE010000100.1 GCA_913057965.1 uncultured Marixanthomonas sp.
TAGAGAGGTCTCGTGGGCTCGGAGATGTGTATAAGAGACAGAAATTCAATTTTGTGTATTTTATTTTTTCTTCGGAAGGTTCTCCGGTAGTTCTTCCTTCTGCGACTAATTGTTTAAACAAAAGATTGTAATCAGTATATGTCATACTTGATTGTATGGAATTTTCTAAAAGCTCTTTCATTGCTATTTATTTTTATAGTTTGTTGTAAGATTAGGTATATCCTTACAGTAATTAAATGCCCAAAGCACTTTTTAAAAATCTTTCCGCTTTGCCATTCGTTGAATAAAATAAGTAGGTACAATAACCCAAAGTGTCAGCATTAACGATGATAGTATAAAACCAACACTGGTTCCGAAGAATTTCTGAAACACGGCACCTGTATATCCTAATAATGCCGAAATATCCAACTTCAATAAAATGAGCACCCTCGATAAATCTACCGGGTTCAGCATGGTTGCCACCAAAGAAAATTTATCTAACGGATACTCTTCAAAATATACCAGAGACATTAAAAAAACACCATCATAAATTACGGCCATAAACAGCCAAAGCAGAATGGCATAACCAAACCCTTTTATTTTATTTTCATTGGCCAAAGCAATAACAAAGGCTAAGGCAGTAAAAATTAGGGTTAAAAAAGCACCAGTAACCAGCAGTAATGAAAAGTCCCAAATAGCACCGCTATTAAAAATTCCGTAAAACACAAAGGGCAATCCCAAACCGATTATCAAGCTCATCGATAGCGATAATGCCACTCCAAAATACTGTCCTAAAAAAATAGAACTTCGCTTTACTGGTTGGGCGAGCAAGAGTTCAGTAAATTCTTTGGAGTTGTAATAATACATTACCCCAAATATGGTTCCGATAAGTGGTACCAATACGATAATGACGTTCATTAAAGTGATCACAGCCTTGCTCAAGTCATTATTGAGAAACAGTAACACAACACCTAATAATAAATAGAACAAAAAGTACACGTAGCTCCAACGGCTGCGCATCAAATCGAAAAAACTGTATTTTAATATTTTAAGCATAACTTGAAGATAACATGGACGCAATAGCGTGTTCAAAATCGGATTGTTCAGTCTTGGTTTTCAATGCGGGGATACTGCCGCGGAAATAGATTTTACCTTCTAGTAGAAACACAATTTCATCGGCAATTTCTTCCACAAAACTCATAATGTGCGAGGTGATAAGAATGGTTTTCCCTTTTTCTTTTTCCGCAGTAATCAGTTGCTTTAAACGAATATGGGAAATAGGATCTAAGCCCGTTGTGGGTTCATCGAGAATAACCAACGGACTATCAAACATAAAAGTAAGCACCAAATTTACTTTCTGCTTGGTACCACCGGAGAGATTGTTCAGTTTTATATCTAAAAATGGCTGTAACTTGAACAACTCGATAAGGCGTTCATCATCTGCAGTTTTACTACTCCGTAGGTCTTTAATCATCTTGATTAGTTCTTTTACAGTCAAGTTTCCTGGGAAGTTAGCTATTTGAGGCAAATAGTCAATGTCGTTACGGTATTCCCAATTTTTTTTTATGGAAGTGCCGTTCAATTTAATAGTTCCTGAATTAGGAACAACCATCCCTAAAATACTTTTTATCAGTGTTGTCTTGCCCGAACCATTAGGTCCAAGAACAGCAAAAATCCCCCCATTATCTATGGTAAGGTCAATGCCTTTTAGTACTTCGTTTTTACCAAATCTTTTATGTAAATTATCTATCTCGATCATAGCGTATGGGTTTCAATAATGGATTGTTATCCATTAGGTTGTCCGGTGTGAATACCGGGGATACTTTTTCAGAAAAATCAATGATATCAATAAACAAGCTGCGCAATAAGATGATGGTTTCGGGCGTGCGGTTCACAATATAACTGAAGAGTTTTACGGGACGGTACGGCACATCGCCAATTCCGTTTTTGTTTAAATCGTAGCCTGTGTAATTACTCCAATAATTTTTATCAAACACATTATCATTTATCTTGCTATTGTATGAAATATCAAAACTATTGTACAGAAAATTATTTTTTGTAAAGGTATTGGCGTAGCAAGCTCCACGGACTTTTACGGCCCAGCCATTGCTTTTAAAATCATTGTTAGAATATTCAATTCGGTTAGAGCCTTCAATATTGATACCCACGGTGTTTTCTTCGAAAATATTTCCTTTTATTTCTGAATCATTTATCTCTTTCAATAATAAGCCAAAAGAAGCGGTACCCCAGTTTTTCCTGAAAACATTATCATACATTTTTATGAATTTTGAAAACATGACAGCTACCCCTGCCCCGTTGTCTTCAAATAAGTTATTGGTATACGTGTCATTATTAGAAAACATAAAATGTAAGCCGTAACGCAGGTTATTGGAACTTTTATTATTCTTTATCTCTATTTGGTCTGAAAACTCTAAATAAATACCGTCTCTAACATTTCGAATTCTATTATTAGTAACCTCAACATTGTTACAGTACCATAATTGGATGCCGTTGCCTGAATTATATTCATTAACAGCATCTCCCTTGATGGTGTTATCCAGAACTTTTCCGTGATTGGATTTTTCCAGATAAATTCCGAAGAAAAGCCGTTCCAACGTATTATTTATAATGAGGAAATTTTCACTTTTCACTACCCGTATAGCAGCAAAATCGGTAGTGTAACTGGTTCCTACATTAACGATTGTAAGGCCTTCAATAGTCACGTTATCACTTTCAATAGTAATAATTTCACCTTTATTATCTCCATCGATCACTGGGTTACCCTCTCCTATAATGGTAAGTGGTTTGGTAATACCTATGTTATATTCCTTATAGACGGCTTTTTTAACTATAATGGTATCAAACGGTTCTGCTTTTTCAACAGCTTGTATAATTGTTGAAATTTTACATGAGGTACATACCTCTATTCTCTGCGCAAAAAGGGTCGCTGTAAACAACAGAAAAAATAATATACTATGTAAAAACCGCTTGTTCATATATGGTACAAATTATAAAATTGAATATTTCAATCCTATGACAAATGACAGGTTTTTGTTCATTTGTATTCCATTGTAACTTTCATAAATTGGAGCGCCCATTTCGGCACCAATCCTTATATTTTTAAAAGCTGAAGTTTGAGAAAAAGAAACATTCACGCCACCCAACAGCTTTATTTTTTCGCCACCATAGTTTTCAGTATCAGCAGATGTTACCATCATAGGGTTAAGTTGAGGATCTCCTCCTATAATATCGCTGGTGACAGTCCCTAAAGCCCTACCTGAAAGGCTGACGTTTTCAAACAAACGATAAGCTCCCCAAAGGTTTAATTGATACTGGTTTCCGAATCGGTATCCTTCTGTATTTTTTCCTGTTCTAAATTTGGCTAAAAATTGAGAGCCCCAAGAAAAGGAAGTATATAGTTCTTTATACGTGGCACCAGCAGTAACATCAAATGTTCCGCTGCCCAATTGCATGGTGTAAGGCAGTTTGGCGTTTTCCATCATCGGGGTGTCGTCACGTTCCTTAATTGAACCCGAGGGAAGTGAAATCCCTGCGTTTAAGTGCAACGAATTTATGTTATGACTGAATATTCCATACAGCGCATTCAGTTTTAAATCACCAAATCCCGATGAAGCTGTGGAAAAGTCATGCTTCATGGTCATTCCATTCATCATCATTTGGGCAGTCAAGTCCATATTATTTTTAATCAGGTTTTGCATGGCAGAAATCGTAAGCCGATTGCTGGGCGCATACATAACCCCCAACATATACATCTGCATAGTCATATTTTGTGGTGCCACCATATATTGTTGAAAAATAGCAGCATCATCAATCTTATCTGTTCCAGTTTTGTTCCCATCCATCATCATATCCATATATCGCAACGAAACCATCAAACCTCCTTTATGATGCAGGTGATCGCCCATTACACCAATGGGAGCATGAGAATCTGGCCTAAAATGGTTTTGATGGTTGTGAGCCGTACTTGCAAAAGCATTATTTTTAAAAGCCTCATTGAGTTGTTGCCAAGTGTATACGGTATCTTTTTCTGAAGTTTTAAAATTTTCAGCCTCCTCTTTTGAACTAAAAGCTGACAGATTTGCTCCCATTGGACTTTGTATGCCGTCACCTTTTAAATAAAAAGCACTTCTAGCTGAGATAAGACTCCCTGGATTAGCGTAATCTGAAACATACATCGATTTTAAATCGGTCTTGTTGTTTGCTTGTTTATAATCCAGCAAACATTCAATAGCATCAAAATAAAGCGCTTGGTTATTTTGATTTTCAGCTTGGGCAGCAAAACGATTGTCTTTTATAACCATATTGCATAGCTGACAGGTAGTAGTGCCAAAGGCAATTTTTTCTTGGGCCTGAACCCTCCCGAAAATTGAAAATAGGATTCCTAGTAAAACAAAATATTGTTTCATGTTATATTTTTTTTGAAATGAATTTTGAATTATAATTTACTTGGTCAATTCTTTTTGAAATGTTGCCTTAAAGCCTCCCAATCGCAAAGCTTGCCACTATATTCAGCTTGGGTTTTTTGAGCATCTTGTTCTGAATTAAATGCAGAAAGATTAGCTCCCATTGGGCTTGAAATTTCTGGGCTTATTAAATAAGTTGCAGTTGTAGCATCAATTAATTCGCTGGGATTTTTAAAGTCGTTTACTAGATACATCGCAACAGTTTGATTACTATGTTCATTGTCGTAATTAACCATACATTCAATGGCATCAAACTTGTGAGCACGGCCTTTATCGGTCACAATTTGTGAGGCATGTTGCCTATCGACAATGGTCATATTACAGTATTGACAGTTATCGTTACCATAATTGATTTTCTGTGGTTTTACTTCGCAAGCTGTAAAAACTAAAGCCAGAAAGCATATTGAGAATGTTGATTTCATATTATTGTTGATTTTTCAGGTTTTGAAAAGGATTTTAAATTGTACCCAAAGTTTTCTTCTTCTTGGTCGATTCTTTTTTTCCTATGAAAAAGGCAATCATAGTCAGCAACATCCCTATAAACATTAAGTAGGCACCAATATGCGGCCAAGAATCTACGTCAAAATTTAGCATTTTTTTATATCCTAATAAGGGCGGTTTATACGACATTGGTGTACCATCGGGATTGGTCATCTTCATAATGGCATTGGGATCCAAGTTGGTTCCGTAATCGGTAAGCCACAGGTTAAAATCATACATTCCCATTATTCCCAGAACTGACATTAGTCCAAACCAGCCAATAAACCACCAATGATTTATTTTTCTTAAAAAACCTAAAAATCCTATAATCACCCCTAGGGCAACCATACCTCCAATAACTAATGGAAATACTTCAAACTCCCACATATCTTCCGCTTTGGGAATGGTACGCATACCAATGTAATGGTTTAGGCCGTCTATATTTTGGATATCAAATTCACTTACTCCTTTAATTCCAGTAATGTGAATATTCATTCCCAGCGGTTCAGGATATTGGGGAGCGCCCAACATAATGTTCCAAAGAGGAAATTTGAAAAGTCCCAAAAGAAGTAGTGATCCAATGATCATTATGATTCCAGCTTTTTTCATTTTCTTAAATTTTTTAATGTTTGTCGATTTTCAGTGTTTTGTTTAAAAGAAGACGGGGGCAATCAACCAACCCCCGCCTTTACTTGAAAACATTAATAATCACTAAACCAATGTTTCCAAAATCAACTTCTTTAATCTTCTCCTAAAGACCAAGTCAATTCAATGTTTGAATTTTCTGGCGATACACGTATGTACCCTTGCATTTCTTGGTGTAATGCTGAACAGAAATCGGTGCAATAAAACGGCCATACCCCTACTTGTTTAGGCTCCCAGTACAATGTTTTAGTCTGTCCTGGCATAATGAGCAACTCGGCATTATTAGCGCCAATCATTGCAAAACCGTGCGGTACATCAAAATCCTGCTCGTGGTTGGTAATGTGAAAATATACCTTATCCCCCACCTTAATTCCTTCAATATTATCTGGAGTAAAGTGACTACGTATCATCGACATATAAATATGTACTTCTTTTCCGTCACGTTCTACACGCGTATCTCCAGAGGTTAAGGCCGCATACTCGTGTTTATTATCTTCCAGCTTGTAAATCTTTTTAGATTTTGGTGCTAAAATTTCAGCTGGAATACCTGCTGCATAGTGCGGTTCTCCGTGGGTTGGAAAATCCAGTAACAGTTCCATTTTATCGCCTGTAATGTCAAATAACTGGGCAGAGTGTTCTAATTCAGGCCCTGTTGGTAAATACCTGTCCTTGGTAATTTTGTTCATTGAAACTGCATATTTACCAAAAGGTTCTGCGGAGTTTCCACCGGGAATCATTACGTGACCTACTGAATAATAGTTAGGCTGTCTGTCAATTACCTCGCGAGTTTCAATATTCCATTTTACTAATTCTGAAGAAATAAAAAATGTAGTATATGCATTCCCTTTTCCGTCAAACTCGGTATGTAATGGACCTAATCCCGCTTGTTTTACAGTTCCTGCCAAAATATCTTCAAAACTAAGGATTGGAATTCCGTATGCTTCTCCATCAAACTTTTTATTATCTATGGCATCAATCATTTTATCGAAAGAGTGTATTGTTAAATCTGCTGAAAGTTTTCCGTTACCTATAATATAACTTCCTGTTGGGTCCACATCGCAACCGTGTGGTGATTTCGGTGTAGGGAGGAAAAACACTGCTCCTGGCACCTTAGTTGGATCTACCGTCAATACTTCTTTTTTCATTGTAGTTGTAGCATTGTGCGTACCATGATCGTATACGTTATGTGCATAATTAGCAGGCATTTTTGTACCGCCGCCATTGTTTACATACTCTTCGATTTTCTTCCAATTTACGGCTGCAATAAAATCTTTATCGTTTTGTGAAGCGTTCACTTCTAAAAGTGAGTTAGCTTCTTCCGTATTATAGGTGGTAAAGAAAAACCATCCGTGTGATTTTCCACGTCCTGGGTGCGACAGATCGTAATCAAAACCTGGCATCATTAATTGGAATTTAATATCCATTCTTCCGGTTTCTTGTTCTACAGAAATAAAAGACAAGGCTCCTTTAAACTTCCCTTTGTACTCATTTATGGGAATGTCCTCTTGCGGTACAGGAACCGAAAAGCGGGTTCCAGCTACTACATATTCCGTATTTTCTGTAATGAAAGACGAACTGTGGTTACCCGCACTGTTAGGTACTTCGATTATTTCTTCAGTCTCGAAGGTTTCAAGGTCAACCCTCGCAATACGTGGCGTGTTGTTTCCGTTTACAAAAATCCATCTCCCGTCCAATTTTCCGTTGGTTTGTGAAATGTCCGGGTGGTGTAAATCGTCCCAAGGCACAAACCCGTGAGAGGTATTTAACATGGGTTTTGTTTCTTCAGAATATCCATATCCGTTTGTAGGGAATTGTGAAAACACAGGTATTTCTTTGAACATTCTTCCAGATGGCAAGCCATATACAGTCAAGTTACCGCTGTAACCTCCTGAAAAGAATGCATAGAATTCATCGTGTTCTCCGGGGGCAACATACACTTTCTCTGCAGCATTCGAAGCCAATGCTCCTTGGTCACCATTTTTGTTAGACTTGCTATTGTTACAACTGGCAACTATTCCAGCCACTAAAGCAAGCATTAGTAAACTATTGATTGATCGTTTCATAATTTTATTTGTTTAGTTATTTTTACAATGTTCTGAAATACTCTAAGATTTTACGCGCTTCATCTTCAGTCAACCCTTGATTAGCCATTGGAGATCCATTAAATTCAATTAAGAGTTCTTTCGCTACAGGGTCTTCTTTTACCATTACTTCAGGGTTTAAAATCATGTTCATTACCCATTCTGGTGCTCGACGGTCCAAAATACCAGTAGGAGCGGGACCAATAAATTTTCTGTCTGCTTTATGACAAGCCGTGCACTTGTTTTTGAACAATTCCCCTCCTGCTTTAGCCATAGCTTGATCTACATTCGCTCCAAGCTCAAGGTTTTTAACAGGCCCCACACCTTTGTTATCCAGCGTAATTTGTTTGGAGGCCGGCACTTCATTAGAGACAGGTTTCTCAACTTTTTTTTCTGTTTTAGGTCTTTGTCCAATTTTAATTTGTTCTTTTTCCTTTTTCTCTTCTTTACCGCCACAGCTCATCAAGGCTAGCACAGTAAGTAATAACAGAGTTTTAATTGCGTATTTCATTTTTCAAGGTTTATGGTTTTTATTTAGCTAACATAAAGTGTCATTTTTATAAATTATAAACACTTTATTATTGGTATCATTAAATTTTACATAACAAAAATAGTGAGGTACTAAAGGCTATAAAATGACTTTTATCATATTTAAGACATTTTGGTCTTCTATTAATTTTAGTTAGGATGAAATCAATTATCTTAAAAAAACAGAGGATAAAACGAGTATTCGAAATTCCTTATTCAACCTAATTTGAAAGAGGAAAACTGACGGATGTCATTGTTGCTTGAGCGGATTCAAACTATTTTTATTGGAACCAAAAGTTTTAATAAAATGAATACTATATTACTTCCGACAGATTTTTCAGAAAGCTCTAAGAATGCTATCAAATATGCGCTGGATTTTTTTAAAGGGCATACTTGTACGTTCTATTTTCTGAACATTCAGAAAACTTCAGAATACGTTACTGCAGATGTACGCTCTGCATCACCAAAGAGCTCAGTGTACGACGCTGTGATAGCGGACAATAAAAAAGAGCTTAGCTCCTTTGTAGGTGCCTTCAAAAAGGACTATAGCAGTGAAGATTATACTTTTCATGAGAAAGTTGATTACGATACTTTTGTTGATGCCATCAACCAGTCCATTTCATTATATAGTATCGGTTTAATAATAATGGGAACCAATGGTGCGACAGGTGCTAAGGAAGTGCTTTTTGGTAGTAATACACTCCAAGTAATACGACAGGTTGATTGTCCAGTGTTTATTATTCCAGATACTTACAGCTATAAAAAAATAGAATCTATCCTCTTTAGTTTACACCATGAAGATGTTCTTAAAAAAGAGAAGCTACAAACGTTGTTCAGTCTAATGGTGAAACAAAACCAACCTCACCTTCACGTTTTAGATATTGATGATGACGCCATAGCCAATCCCGACCTATTAGAAAACAGAAATCTTCAAGTTTCTTTTAAAAATAAAGAACATAGTTTTCATTCCTTGACCGGTATTCCTACCCCTATAGCAATTAATACTTTTGTACAATTGTTCAATATATCCCTACATGCACTATTTGTAGAACGGGAAAGCTTTTTGGAACGTTTTGTTTTTGGCTCAGAAACTTCAAAAATAAGTTACGGCACCCGTGTTCCGCTTTTAATTATGCATCAATAAATCATTCTGTTTAACAAAATCTGTATTAACCTTAATTTTATACTTATGAAAATTACATTCCTTATAATTGCTCTTGCCATGGTAACTTTTAGTTGCAAGGAGACTAGTAAAAATAATCAAGTGGTCAATCAAGAAGTAGAAACGGGCCATCAAACCGAAAAGGAAAAACTACTTCAGACAAATACAACTTCAAATAATATGTGGATGGACGAAATATCCCTTAATAACGGTTCTAAGTGGGAAGCCAATCCAGAAACCACCAAAGGGATTGAAAATATGATACAAGCAATTGATCACAGAAAGCGTAAAGCTGTAACAGATTTTCAAGAATTAGGTGTCAAACTAAATACCGAAAAAAATTATATCGTAGAAAAATGCACTATGAAAGGACCTTCGCGTGATAACTTACATATTTTTTTATATCCACTGATCAATAAAATAAAAGATTTGATGACGGTGAACTCTGTTACAGAAGGTTCTAAAATTACAACCAACATTCAAGCACACTTAGAAGGGTACAATCCTGTCTCTTATACACATCTGACGCTGCCGACGACTCCTTACGTGTAGATC
>CAJXPE010000101.1 GCA_913057965.1 uncultured Marixanthomonas sp.
TACACGTAAGGAGTCGTCGGCAGCGTCAGATGTGTATAAGAGACAGATATGATGCAAGAACATGCACGACATGGAATTGCAGAACATCATGAAATGGACGAGTTAATTGAAAAAATTGACGATACCGATTTAGATTCACCTGGTTGGTTAGTCCATGCTAAACAACTTTGCGAAAAAGTAGAACACCATTTAGAAGACGAAGAGCACACCTTTTTTCAACTTGCCGGAAAAGTATTCACTGAGAAGCAAAAAACTTCTATAGGCGAAGAATACTTAAAAGTGATGAAAGAAAAACGATAGTATTATTCGTAAATAGAGTAGTAATACTGCACTACTAATTGTGATGGTTTATTTTGAACCGTAAATTGATTGTTCATTTCCCCGCCAGAGTTATCATGGCTAATAAACCACTTCCATAAAAACCCACCGGCCATCCAAGGTTCTTGCCAAACTCCTTCAAAAAGAGCGGTTAATAACGTGCCTTGGTTGTCGTGGTTTATGGTTTTTCTTTCCCTGCCACTGTGCCACGGTTCTTTTCCGGCAAAGTCGGTGTTTCTGTATCCATATTCAGTAAACAATATTTTTTTATTGTGATTTTCTGAAACAGTTTTCATTTCATTTTTCCATTCCTTCCATCCGTTTTTGGCTTCCTGTAATGTTGGTGTTTTTTCTTCAGAAATAGGAAAATAAGCATCTACCCCTATAAAATCTAATTGATTCCAAAAAGGAACATTTTTATATTCGTCCCAATTGGCGGCGTAGGTTAATTTGCCTTTGTAAATACTTTTTATTTCGCTAATTAATTGTTTCCAGAAGGTTGGACGCTGTTTAATAAATTGTTCTAATTCTGTACCAATACATAAAAGTGAAACATTGGTTTCTTCAGCAAGACGAGCAAAGTCGAGTATAAAATTGCGATAAGAGGCTTCTAATAACTTCCAATCTTTTTCAGTAGCCATAGAAAGATGACCGGTAAACTCCCCGTGCCAGATCCATATTTGCGGTTTCAGCATAACCTTGATATTGTTATACTGTAACTTGGTAATATACTGTTTGGTGCCTTCAAATGTCTCACCAAACCATTGCCGGTCTGTGTTGTATAAAATCTCTGGATGGTCTAAACGCTTTATAAACCCGAAAGGCATGACTGCTGCATAATTGGCATTTAGTTGTAAAAGAGGTGCTACATGTTCTTGCGAAATTGAATCGCGGGACGCTACAAAACTAATGCCGTTAATTTTTGTGTCTTGTGCATGACAGCTTATAGTAGAATATAGCAATGCAACAAGCAAGAAATGTTTCATAGAGTAAATTAAGCAATTGAAAATAGGTTAAAAAATTAGACCGTACTAATTACTTTTGGTTTAATTGCCAGTTGTAGGGATAGTAAGAAACTTTAAAATTTGAAGGAATCTTCTCTTTCCGGAATTGATTGATAAAGCCGATCTCTGTTTGTTCGTTTTTCACAAAATCCTCGTTGTACCATTTAAAAATTTCTGAAATAGAAACTTCATTTTCGGAAACTTTAATGAATGAAGGATTGTTCAGCGCCTTTACCGTTTGTTCTTGTAACTGTTTCTCTAACGCAGAAGGCTTGTATGCTTCAGCAATGATGGGAGGACAGCTTTTTGCCCCGCAAACCAATACAAAATGAAAGCGGGGTTCGTCAAATTGAGCACGGAGTTTCTTATTTTCAATATCGTTTAGCGTAAGCGATGTTCCGCCTAAATTATATTTTATACTGTCAAAAAAACCATCTTTATCTAAAGGGGAATCAATAGGATAGTTATCAATAACCCCTTTTATAACGGCAAGATTGTAAGCATTGATCCAAAAGGCTTGATATTCTTTTGCTTCGGAAATTGAAACTGAAATGTTTGCGGCCTGATCCAGTAATTCATTTAACTGTTCAGGGTTTTTTTCAATGCTTTTGTAGTCAACTTTTCCGTTGGAAACATAGGTTTTAAAAAACGAATCAGCAGTTTTAAAAAACGCTTCTGTTGATTGAGAAAAACTATTTGAAGTGCTTAAAAATAATGCTGTTATAAAAATAAATAAGATATGTTTCATCATAATAATTTACGAAAAGTAAGTCGGTTTGGTTTCAGAAATACTTACAAAAAAGAACGCTTTTAATTTTTAAAACACCACAATCTAAACCTGTTTGCTTGTAATTGCGTACATTTAAATACGACATAAAAGCAACACTTTTCTTTCTATGGAACACATCGTCATTATAGGTAACGGCATTGCGGGCGTTACGGCAGCTCGACATATTCGAAAAAATTCCGATAAAAAAATAACCCTAATTTCTGCTGAAGCAGACCATTTCTTTTCCCGCACAGCATTGATGTATGTGTATATGGGGCATATGCGGTGGTGGGATATTGAACCTTATGAGAGCTATTTCTGGGAGAAAAACAATTTAAACCTCAAAAATGCATACGTAGAAAAAGTCGATACCGATGCTAAAACGCTTCATTTTGCTGAAGGTGGTACGATGCAATACGATAAATTGATTATTGCTTCGGGTTCTACCACTAACACATTTGGTTGGGAAGGACTCGATTTAAACGGGGTGCAAGGTTTAGTGACCAAACAAGATTTAGAAGAACTGGAAAAAAATGCACCGAACCAAAAAGAGTGTCCGAATGCCGTTATTATAGGTGGTGGATTAATCGGTGTAGAGCTTGCAGAAATGCTTCGTACCCGCGATATAAATGTAACTATGTTAGTGCGTGAAGATGCTTTTTGGACTAGCGCTCTACCAAAGCCAGAAGCCAAAATGCTGTCGCGGCACATTCAATCGCATGGCGTTGATCTTCGTCACGAAACCAACCTCGATAAAATTCTTGGGGATGAAAACGGAAATGTACGTGCTGTAGTTGTAAAAGAAACTGGCGAAGAAATACCATGTAACCTTGTTGGAATTACAACTGGCGTAAAACCTAATATCAAATTTTTAAAAGATTCGGGAATTGAAACCGATAAAGGAGTTTTGGTAAACCGAAAATTGGAAACCAATATAAAAGACGTCTATGCTATTGGCGATTGTGCCCAACAAAGAGAGGCTATTGGCAACCGTCCACCGGTTGAAGCGGTTTGGTATACCGGGCGCATTATGGGTGAAACCCTAGCGCAGACTATTTGTGGCAATCCTTGGGAATATAATCCAGGTAACTGGTTTAACAGTGCGAAGTTTTTCGATATTGAATACCAAACCTATGGTTGGGTTCAGCCTAAAGACAGACGAAAAGATTTTGAAGAGCAATTTCATTGGAAATGTAAGAGTGATTTACGAGCAGTTACCGTTTCTTATCATAAAGAAACAAATGAGTTTTTGGGCATCAACACTTTCGGAATACGGATGCGCCATGAAGTTTTTGACCGATGGCTCAATGAAAACCGTGATGTCGATTATGTGATGCAACATTTAAAACAAGCCAACTTCGATCCTGAATTCTATAGAAAATATGAAAAACAAATTTTTTCAGCATATACAAATCAACAATCTGTAACTGCATAACCTTATGAGCACTTTTCAACGAAATATGAGCCTAACAGGCGAACCGCCAAAAACAATCAATACGCAACAGAAATTAGCAAGCTTTATAGGTTTGGCTGGACTTTTAATTTTGTTTTTAGCGGTATTTAATGTCAATTTTCCCAATAAAACACTTTGGTTGAGTATATCGTTACTTTCAATAGCTGTAGGCGGTATTTGGTTTGCAAGAGCAGAATATTTAAGCAAACATGAAGGTATAAGCAATAACGGTGTGTATTTTAAATCTTTATCTTCTCGTGGATTCTGGGGTTGGATGCTAGGGATTACCTTGACCTTATTTTATGTAGCGTTGTATTGGTTCCCTCAGTATTTAGGGTTGGTAAAAGAAGGTGATAATACAGGAGTAATTTCACTTTTCGATCCGTTGAGCAAGTTTTTAAGTGGGAATCCGGCCAGTCAATGGTTTTTATACGGAACCTTATACACATTAGCTATTTTAACTTTTGGAATAAAGTTTATCTGGAAATACCGTCATAACCGCTACGAAGTTATCAGAACGTGTTCAGTGATGTTTTTTCAACTAAGTTTCGCATTTGTTATTCCTGAAATATTAGTTCGTTTAAATCAACCGTATTACGATTTTAAAAACATTTGGCCACTTAACTATGATTTGTTTGCGGGGTATAAAATTGATGAGTTTTTAGGAGCTGGCGATGTTGGGTTGATTATGATAATTTTTGGGGTGACTTCCATTTTTGTGATCACGCCTATTTTAACCTATAAATACGGAAAACGTTGGTATTGCTCATGGGTGTGTGGTTGTGGTGGTTTGGCCGAAACTGCTGGAGATCCCTTTCGCCATCTTTCCGATAAACGAATGGTCGCTTGGAAGGTGGAACGCTGGGTAGTACATAGTGTTGTGGTGTTTGTAACGGTGATGACCACGGCCGTCGTTTTTAGTTATTTACAAGGTAATGAGTCGCAATCCATTAGTGAGTGGAGTAACTTGGAAAACAAAGTGGTTTTTATGAGCGATCCAGACGGAAAGCCTATTAATGAACGAGTGTTGGCGGCTCAAAAAGCAAAAGCAAGTCAGGTAATTTTTATAAATAAAGCTGATTCAAAAAAAGCACCTGTTTTAGAAACTACCGAAGGAATCAATATTCCCTTTCATGTTATTTCTGAAACTGAAAATGAAATTGCTCTTACTCGATTAAAAAACGGACTGAGTGCTTCACTGCTGTCAGATTCAGCTTCCAAAGAATATATAACGATAAATGATGGCGTGGAAACCTCCTTTTTCGATAACCTTTGGATTTCGAAAGAATTTTTCGTTTGGTTTGTTATCGGATTGCTAACATTGGTTTTTGGTGGCGTTATGTTGTTCCGAAGAGAACAATTGGCCAAAGATGCCAAATACGGTGCTGTTGGATTTTTTGTAGTGGTAATTTCAATATTATTGTTTACGTATTTCAGTTCGCCTGGAAAACTGTTTTTTTTCGATGCCTATCAATTAAACAAAGCGTATGGGTTTATAATAGGTTCTATTTTTAGTGGCGTTATAGGGGTTGGCTTTTATCCTATCTTCGGAAGCCGTGTTTGGTGTCGTTTTGGATGCCCAATGGCTGCAATTTTAGGCTTTCAGCAACGTTTATTCTCTCGTTTCAGAATCACAACCAATGGTGGACAATGTATTTCTTGTGGTAACTGTTCTACCTATTGCGAAATGGGTATCGACGTAAAAGCATACGCTCAAAAAGGTGAAAATATAGTTCGTAGCTCATGTGTAGGCTGCGGAATTTGTTCTGCCGTATGCCCGCGCGGTGTTTTAAAACTAGAAGATGGTTCTCGAAAAGGCCGTATTGAAGGGAATGAAGTATTATTAGGGAATGATGTAGATTTAATGGAATATGTAAATGGGAAATAAGATTTTTTAAAACCATCTATAAACTTTAAAAGAAATATCCTTTTACAACCTTAAAATTGCATGCCTCCAATTATAAAAGTTATTATTCCAGCTTTTAACGAAGCCGATTCCATTGCCAAGGTGATTGGTGATGTTCCTAAAGAAGTTTCAGAAATTATCGTGGTAAGCAATAATTCTACCGATGCAACCGAAGCTGTTGCCAAAAAAGCCGGTGCCACCGTTCTTTCTGAAGAAAAACGAGGATATGGTTATGCGTGTTTGAAAGGAATGGACCATCTTGCACGACAAACCCCTAAACCTAATATTGTTGTCTTTTTGGATGGCGATTATAGTGACTATCCGGAAGAGCTTTCAAAAATTGTTGCACCAATCGTGGAAGAAAATATTGATTTTGTAATCGGGGCACGGGTAAGACAACTACGAGAAAGTGGATCCATGACGTTTCCGCAAAAGTTTGGAAACTGGTTGGCTACCTCGTTGATGCGTTTGTTTTTCAATTCTAAATTCACAGATTTGGGACCCTTTCGTGCCATAAAATATGATAAGTTGCTTCTTTTAAATATGGAAGATAAGACCTACGGCTGGACCGTGGAAATGCAATTAAAAGCATTAAAACAAAAGTTTTCATGCCGTGAAGTCCCAGTTCAGTATCGAAACAGAATAGGGGTGTCAAAAGTTTCAGGAACGGTAAAAGGTGCTATATTTGCCGGCGTAAAAATCCTAAGTTGGATATTTAAATACAGTTTCAAAAAATGATACTCGAAATAAGCATAGTCGTCATCTATTCCATAGCATTGCTACTCATTTTCATGTATGCTTTGGCACAGCTTAATTTGTTTGTCAATTATCTAAAAGCCAAGAAAAAAAAGGACACCGACCCCGTTTTTGATTTTTCAAATCCTGAAGAAATTCCATTTGTAACGATTCAACTTCCCGTTTATAACGAGTTGTATGTGATGGAGCGCCTACTAAATAATATTTCAGAACTAGAATACCCTAAAGATAAGTTAGAGATACAAGTGTTGGATGACTCTACGGATGAATCTTTCCAAGCTACAACCGCCCACATACAAAAATTACAAGCTTCTGGGTTGGATATTAAACAGATGAGTAGGGAAGTGCGGTCTGGGTTTAAAGCTGGGGCCTTAAAAGAAGGGTTAAAAACAGCCAAAGGTGAGTTTATTGCAATTTTTGATGCCGATTTTCTTCCGAAGAAAGACTGGCTGCAAAAAACCGTCCCTTATTTTAAAGATGAAAAAATAGGTGTGGTACAAACCCGTTGGGGACACATTAATAGAGATTATTCTTTACTAACCAAAATACAAGCCTTTGCCCTCGATTTTCACTTTGTGTTAGAACAAGTAGGTAGAAATTTTGGAAACCACTTTATCAACTTTAACGGAACTGCAGGCATTTGGAGAAAGACATGTATTATCGATGCCGGAAATTGGGAAGGCGACACCTTGACCGAAGATTTAGATTTAAGTTACCGCGCCCAGTTAAAAAAGTGGAAGTTTAAATATTTGGAAGATGTAGAAACTCCAGCCGAACTTCCGGTGGTAATTAGTGCCGCAAAATCGCAACAATTCCGGTGGAATAAAGGTGCTGCAGAGAACTTTCAGAAGCTATACCTGAGGTTATTAAAAGATCCTACCGTTTCTTGGAAAACAAAATTTCATAGCTTTTTCCATTTGTTGAACAGCAGTATGTTTTTATTGATTTTAACCGTGGCTATTTTAAGTGTGCCCATGCTGTACATAAAGGCAGCGCATCCCGAGTGGGCTGTGGTTTTTTACGTGTTGGCTGGTTTTGCTTTTAGTACAGTCATCTTTTTTATGTGCTATTGGCTTACGTATTCTAAAATACACGGCGGCGGGTTTAAAAACTTCCTAAAATATATTGGAATGTTTTTTACGTTCTTTTCGGTGGCGATGGGCTTTTCGGTTCACAATTCTATTGCGGTTTTAGAAGGTCATTTTGGGAAGAAAAGTGATTTTATAAGAACGCCAAAATTCAATATTTCTTTAAAAGAAAGCTGGAAAGAAAATAAATATTTAACCAAGAATTTTTCAGCAAATACCATTATTGAAGGCATTTTAATGCTCTATTTCGCGTTTGGAATGTACAGCGCTTTTGTGGTAGGAAAAGAAAATGGTGACTTTGGTCTATTTCCGTTTCACTTGATGCTTTTTATAGGTTTTGGCTTTGTGTTTTTTAAGAGCTTGTTGAGTAAAGCTTAAAAAGTAACATCAGCTTCAATTAATTTTCCATCTCTTTCGACTGACACGGTAGCGGTTTCCCCCTTTTCAAATTTTGAAAGTGATTTCATATAACTCATCATATCGGTTACTTCGTGTTCGCCCATTTTTTTAACGATATCGCCTTTCTGCAAGCCTGCTTTTTGTGCAGGACGGTCCTCACTAATGCCATCAATGCGCATGCCTTCGCCATTAAATAAATAATCGGGCACCACACCTAAGGTTACTTTAAAATCGGGAACTACTTCGCTTTCATTTTTGGTTTTTGTGAAAGCCAATTTTCCGTTGTCATTCAAATCTGAAATGACAGCAAAAATGTATTCTGAAATTTTCTGCATTCCTTCATAATTCAATTTTTCGGCATCATCGCTTGGTTTGTGGTAATCTTCATGCTGGCCTGTAAAAAAATGAAGCACTGGAATATCGGCCAAATAAAAGGATGTATGATCGCTCGGACCAACACCGCTTTCGTGTTCTACGATGTTGAGGTTTTCATCATTGTTGGCAAAAAGCGTTTGTTTAAAAATAGGAGATGTTCCAACGCCATGAACTGCCAAGGTGTTCTCTTTATTTAATCTACCCACCATATCCATATTGATCATATAGCTTACTTTTTTGGTGTCGATGGTTGGATTTTTCACAAAATAATTAGAACCCAACAATCCTTCTTCTTCGCCAGAAAAGGCAATAAAAAGGTAATTATTCAGGTTGTTGAGTGGAGCTGAAGTAATCAACGAATCGGCAAGTTTCAGCATAACAGCAACACCACTGGCATTATCATCTGCACCGTTGTGTATGGCTTTCCCTTCCCGGTATAACGAACCTTCACCGCCCATCCCTAAATGATCGTAATGTGCGCCAATTACTACGGTAGTTTCTGCTTTGTTGTTTATATAGCCAATGACGTTGGTACCCATTTTAGTGCTATCGGACTTGGATGTAAATTCAGCCTTCTTGTGTGGGTCTGTACTAGGGCGAAAACTGAATGTTTGGGTGTAATTCCCCTTGTAACCTTTTGGCTCTAAGCCAATATCTTTAAAGCGTTTTATAATGTATTCTGCCGCTTGTTTTTCCCCTTCGGTGCCAGTCCTACGACCATTGAAAGTGTCGGCGGCCAAAACGGTGACGTCCTCTTTTAGGGAAACCGTTTTTCGTTTATCTTCTTTACACGAAAAAATGGCGATTGTAGTTACAAATAGTATTATAAATGCGCGCATATTGTTACTTTTACAACAAAAGTAACTGAAATATGAGAATTTTTGCCTTTTTATTGCTATTCGTCTGTGTCATTTCTTGTAAAAATCCATCCGAAGAAAAAAAAGTGGAAAAAAATATATCAACTGAAAAAACGATTGAAAATAAAGTTTCAAATCAAAAAGATAGCTTAATCTATCCTGAAGAAAAACACTTTAAATCCATTAAACAAGTAACGTTTGGTGGTGATAATGCTGAAGCGTATTGGAGTTTTGATGACAAGCAATTGGTGTTTCAATCTAATTTTGAAGGTTGGGGTGTTGGTTGTGACCAGATGTTTTTGATGAATGCCGATGAAACGTTCAAGGATAAACAACCACCTATGGTCAGTACCGGAAAAGGCCGAACTACTTGTGCTTATTTTATGCCAGATAACAAACATATTGTGTATGCTTCCACTCATTTAAAAAATGAAGATTGCCCGGAAGTTCCACTTCGAAACAATGGAAAATACGTCTGGCCGGTATATGATAGTTTTGACATCTTCGTCGCAGATTTGGAAGGAAATATTATCGCACAATTAACAAATGAACCCGGTTATGATGCCGAAGCCACCGTTTCACCTCAAGGAGATAAAATAGTCTTTACCAGTGACCGAAGTGGGGATCTGGAATTATACACCATGGATTTAGATGGAACCAACGTAAAACAAATAACTGATGAATTGGGTTACGATGGCGGTGCGTTTTTCTCACCAGATGGATCAAAACTCATATTCCGTTCCTCCCGACCAAAAACCGAAGCCGAAATTAAAGAATACAAAGAGTTATTAGCCAAAGGTCTGGTCCAGCCTACCGAAATGGAACTTTACATTTGCAATGCCGATGGAAGTGATTTGCGTCAACTTACTAATTTAGGAAATGCCAATTGGGCACCGTTTTTTCATCCAAGTGGTGAAAAAGTATTATTTAGTAGTAATTTTGAATCGGAGCGTGGTTTTCCATTCAATTTATATTTAATAG
>CAJXPE010000102.1 GCA_913057965.1 uncultured Marixanthomonas sp.
ACGAGATGTAGAGAGGTCTCGTGGGCTCGGAGATGTGTATAAGAGACAGATTGAAGGTAGTGAAGTGACCGAGCAAGAACCTGAGGTAGTGGCCAAAGGCACGACAATTTCGGTAAAAAATCTTTTTTATAATATTCCCGCGCGCCGTAATTTTTTAAAAAGCAATAACGTAGAAACGCGTCATATAATTGATGAATTCCATCGGGTTGCTTTAGCACATCCACAAGTGGAATTTATCATGTTGCACAATGGAAGCAATGTATTCAATCTTCCTTCCAGTAACGAAAGACAACGTATAGTAAATATCTTCGGAAATAAAATGAACGAAAAACTTGTTCCCGTTTCCGAAGAAACCGAAATACTTAAAATAAATGGGTTTGTAATTAAACCTGAATATGCAAAAAAGAGTAGGGGCGAGCAGTTTTTCTTTGTCAATAACCGTTTTATAAAAAGTGCTTATCTGCATCATGCAGTCAACGCTGCTTTTGAAGGACTGTTAAAAGACGGTGCCAACCCTGGCTATTTTTTGTTCTTAGAAGTCGATACGAAAAGTATTGATATTAATATTCATCCAACAAAAACAGAAATAAAATTTGATGATGAGCATGCTATTTATGCGATGCTTCGCGCTACTATAAAGCACAGTTTAGGGCAATTTAGTATTTCGCCTGTACTTGATTTTAATAAAGATACGGGGTTTGATACGCCTTACGAATACAGTAAAAAGTCCCCTGTGGCACCAACTATTGATGTTGATAGAAGTTTTAATCCTTTTAAATGTGAAACGAAACAAAAAAATATCACGTTTCCGTTTAAACGAGAAAAAAAATCATCCGCTTCTTGGGAATCGTTGTATGCTGGTTTAAACGATGAAGTATCGATAGTAGATCAAGAAAACAGCATCGAATTTGAAAGTGAAGAAGTAACAGGAAGTCTTTTTGAAAATGACCAAGAGGAAAATCTTCGCGTTACATTTCAACTTCAAAATAAATATATTATTAGCCCTATTAAAAGTGGCATGTTGGTGGTGCATCAACATTTGGCGCATCAGCGTATTTTATATGAAGAGTTGCTTAAAAACATTACCGTGCAAGAAGCGGTGAGCCAGCAATTATTGTTTCCGTTACAACTGAATTTTTCAAATCCTGATTTAGTGTTTTTAGAAGATTTAAAAGAACAATTGGAACATACGGGTTTTGTTTTTTCAGAAATTAAAGACGGAATTGTTGAAATTAGTGGTATTCCAGTTTCAATAGCTGAAAGTCAAGTTGAGAATATATTATCACAGTTAGTAAAAGATATTAAAGAAGAAGTACCAGATGCGGCCTTTAGCCAAAACGATTTATTGGCGAAAAGCATGGCAAAAAGTATGGCGGTTAAAACAGGGACTTCATTAAAACAAGAAGCACAATTGCATTTGGTACACCAGCTATTTGCATGTAAGGAGCCTAGTGTTTCACCAAGCAATAAACCTGTTTTGGTAACATTAGATGCCAATGACTTTGATAAAAAATTTATGTAAATGGGAAGAATAACCGAAACCGTTAAGGTTTTAATCATAATAAACGTCATTTGTTTTGTAGGAACGTTGATTTCTGGCGATTTGGCGTATAAGCTGTTTTCACTATATTATTTTGAAAACCCTAGTTTTCAGATTTGGCAGCCACTTACGCATATGTTTATGCACGGTAGCTTTATGCACATACTATTTAATATGTATGCGTTATGGGCTTTTGGCTCCCCTTTGGAAATGCGTTGGGGTCGTAAAAAATTCTTGTTTTTCTACTTTTCGGCAGGATTTGGAGCTGCATTTATTTACTTGTTAGTAAATTATCTTAAAATCCACAGTGGTTATGATGCTATGATGGCTGCAGGCATGGATCAAACACAAATTATGACTTTCCTAGAAACCGGGCAATACAATACTAATATCTTACAAAGTATCCCGAAGGAAACCATACAAATGATGTACAATACATTCCATACCCCAGCCGTAGGTGCTTCTGGGGCAATTTATGGTGTGTTAGTTGCGTTTGGGTTGATGTTCCCTAATATTGAACTGATGCTTATATTTTTACCCATTCCTATAAAAGCAAAGTACTTTATACCTTTAATAATATTAGGTGACCTTATTTTTGGAATCACTGGTTCGCCATTTGGTATTGCTCATTGGGCGCATATTGGAGGTGCTATATTTGGTTTTATTATGGCTTACTATTGGAAAAGAAACAGTTTTGATTCAACCCGTTGGGATTAACCATGGATACAAATAACCTCACATATCAATTTAAAACATCGAATATTGTTGTAAAATTAATTGTTATCAATTCAATTATTTTTCTGGCAGTTCGGTTGATTGCATTTTTTTTAGGGATGAGTCCTGGTGAACTTACCCAGTGGTTTGTTTTACCTGAGCGTGCTGGGAGTGTTTTGTTACAACCGTGGTCGTTATTTACCTATGCTTTTTTACATTTCGGGTTTTTTCATATTCTTTTCAATATGATGTGGCTGTATTGGTTTGGTCGTTTTGTACTAAACTTATTTTCTGAAAAAAGACTCCTTACAATCTATTTATTAGGCGCTTTTTTTGGTGGCCTACTTTACTTAGTAACACATAATATTTTTCCTGCTTTAATAGGAAGTAGTGCCGGATTAATTGGTGCTTCTGGAGCGGTTACCGCAATAATTGTTTTTATTGCCACTTATACGCCAAACACAGAAGTGATGCTTTTTAGATTTCGTATTAAACTATGGCAAATTGCTCTGGTATTGGTATTACTAGATTTGGTTTTATTACCAAATAGTGATAATGCTGGTGGACGTTTAGCGCATATTGGAGGTGCTGTGTTCGGTTTTGTTTATGCACAACAACTTCAAAAGGGGAATGATATCGGCAAGTGGTTTGAAAATATAATGGATTGGGTAGAGAACTTGTTTAAATCAAGAAAAGAAAGACCCTTTACAAAAGTACACCGAACAAAAAAGGCTACTTCAAAACAGAAGAAAAACACTTCAAAAGATACAGAAGAAAATCAAAAAAAGATTGATGGCATTCTAGATAAAATTGGAAAAAGCGGCTATGATAGTTTAACGAAAGCCGAAAAAGACTTTTTATTTAAAGCCGGTAAAGACGATTAGTTGTGAAAAAAGGAGGGCTTATATCTAAACTTATGTTTTGGGGTAATTCGCTAGTGGCGTTTTTACTATTGCTTTCTTTTGTGTTACCTTACTTACCACCATCAAAATTCCCTACGCTTTCTTTATTAAGTTTAATGGTTTCCCCTTTAATTGCATTAAATATATTTTTTGTGATCTATTGGGCGGTAAGGCTCAAAAGACAGGTTTTGTTGTCAGGAATTATTTTAGTTATTGCTTATTTTTATTTCAATCCTTTTTTTGAAATTTCTACCGAAAAAGATGCTTCCGAAATAAACAAAACAGTCAGTATTCTGTCCTATAATGTGCGGTTGTTTAATGCCTATGAAGATAATCCTGCTTCCGAAGAAGTATCGAAAACCTTTTCAGAAATAATAAATGAAGAAACCCCTGATATTATTTCGGTACAAGAATATTACGCTCAAAATAAAGTGGATTTTTCTGAATACCCTTATCAACATATCAACTTTAAAGAGAAAAACAAATTAGGGCATGCCATCTTTTCAAAGTACCCGATTATAAATAAAGGAGCCTTTAATTTTCCGAATACTTTCAACAATACCATTTACGCGGATATTGTAAAAGGTGATGATACTATTCGTGTGTATAATCTGCACTTGCAATCAATGGGAATTAAACCTAGAGTGAGCTATTTACAAGAAAATGACAAAACAAGATTGCGAAGACGCATTGGCAATGCTTTTGTAAAACAAGAAAACCAAGTTGCAGAAATTAAAGCGGATAAAGCACAAAGTCAATATAAAACCATTGTTACGGGAGACTTTAATAACACGCCTTTTTCTTATGTTTATAAAAATATGGCAACCGATATGCAAGATGCTTTTTTAAAACGGGGCAATGGTATTGGTACAACCTTTAAATTTGATTTTTATCCCATGCGGATTGATTATATACTAGCTTCAGAAAATTTTGAAGTGTTGAAATTTAATACGATAAATAAATCATTTTCAGATCATTTCCCTATCAGTGCAACATTGAGCTGGGAGTAAAAGCTGAAAACTTAAAATTTTATAAAAAAAGAGGGATAAGGTTTTCCGAACCTTATTTTTCAATTATTTTTGCCTATGCAAAACAACGTCCTAATTTTAGATTTTGGTTCACAGTACACGCAACTTATTGCTAGGCGTGTTCGAGAGTTGAACATTTACTGCGAAATCCATCCGTACCACAACATTCCAGAAAGTTTAGATGAGTTTAAAGCCGTGATTTTATCGGGAAGTCCGTTTTCGGTTCGTGCCGATGATGCGCCACATCCAGATTTATCACGTATAAAAGGTAAGCTGCCTATGCTAGCGGTATGCTACGGAGCTCAATACATAGCTCATTTTAATGGCGGAAGTGTAGAGCCTTCAAATATCAGGGAATATGGACGCGCGAAGCTCTCTATGATAAAAGCTGATACTGCTCTTTTCAAAAATATTTCAGAAGGAACACAGGTGTGGATGAGCCATAGTGATACCATTGCTCAACTTCCTGAAAATAGCGTTCGCTTAGCAAGTACAACAGATGTGCTTAATGCAGCATACCATATTGAAGGTGAAAAAATCTATGCTATTCAATTTCACCCAGAAGTATATCATACAACCGATGGGAAACAATTGCTAGAAAATTTCTTAGTACAAATTGCCGGGGTAGCGCAAAGTTGGACGCCTGCAGCATTTGTAGATACTACTGTTGAAGCTTTAAAAGAACAATTGGGCGATGATAAAGTAGTATTGGGTTTAAGTGGTGGGGTAGATTCTACCGTGGCGGCTATTTTATTGCATAAAGCAATTGGCAAGAACCTATACTGTATTTTCGTTAATAACGGATTACTACGGAAAAATGAATTCAGCGATGTCTTATCACAATATAAAGACATGGGCTTAAATGTAAAAGGCGTTGACGCTTCGGTACGCTTTTTGGAAGCTTTAAAAGATGTAAGTGATCCTGAATTAAAACGGAAAGCGATTGGAAATGCTTTTATTGAAGTGTTTGATGATGAAGCACACGAAGTTCAAGATGTTGATTGGTTGGCACAAGGAACCATTTATCCAGACGTTATAGAAAGCGTTTCGGTTAACGGCCCTTCTGTAACTATTAAATCGCATCACAATGTAGGAGGTTTACCAGACTTTATGAAATTGAAAGTAGTAGAGCCATTGCGTATGCTTTTTAAAGATGAAGTTCGACGTGTAGGAGCCGAAATGGGAATCGACAAAAAATTATTAGGAAGACATCCATTTCCCGGGCCTGGATTAGCCATTCGAATTTTAGGGGATATTACCGCTGAAAAAGTTCGTATCTTACAAGAAGTAGATGCTATTTTTATTAATGGGCTTAGAAAATGGGATTTATACGATAAAGTGTGGCAAGCTGGCGCTATTTTACTTCCTGTACAAAGTGTTGGGGTGATGGGCGATGAGCGTACCTACGAAAAAGTAGTAGCATTGCGAGCCGTAGAATCGACCGACGGAATGACGGCAGATTGGGTAAATTTACCCTATGAATTTTTACAAGAAACCAGTAATCATATAATAAACCGGGTTAAAGGCGTTAATAGAGTAGTGTACGATATTAGTTCTAAGCCACCAGCGACCATTGAATGGGAGTAGGGATTTATTTATAAAACTTAAATATATATTTTGAAGCATTTTATATTCCTTTTTTTGATATGTACGCTTAACACGGGTTGTGGTATTGCAACTCAGCAACAGCAATATCAAAGTCATAAAGTAAAAAACGGGGAAACTGTTTACAGTATCGCCCAAAAATATGGAACCACAGAAAGTGCGATCTATAGACTAAACCCTGATGCTAAAAATGGTATTAGTGCTAACACAATTATTATTTTACCACGTTCTTCAAATGTGATTTCAAATACCGGTGGGTCAAAAGTTACTTTTAAGGAGCACCGTGTAAAAAGAAGAGAAACACTCTTTAGCATATCGCAAGAGTACAATGTTTCACAAGACGAAATAAAGAAATACAATAAAGCATTGTATTCGCGGCAACTTAAAAAAGGAGAGAAAATTCGTATTCCTATTTCTTCAAAAACGACGAGTACTACCGTTTCTGAAACTACAAACACAAATGAAAATCTAGATACGAAGAAACACACGGTTGAACCAAAAGAAACGATTTATGGTATAGCCAGAAAGTATAATACAACCATTGCAGAGTTAAAAAAACTGAACCCTGGTCTTGATAAAAATATTGCAATCGGTACTACTTTAAATGTTCCTGAAGCTTCAGTTGCAGAATCAGCTACCATAGATAATGAAAAATACGATTTATACGAAGTGCAGCCCAAAGAAGGCTTTTACCGCTTAAAAGTAAAACTAGGTCTTTCAGAAGAAGAAATCGTTGCGCTTAACCCGTATGCAAAAGAAGGCTTAAAGGATGGGATGATTTTAAAAATACCAAAAGAAAATTCAGTTGGTATTTCCGAAAATGCAACGCTTGTAGACCTTGAAAATTACATTACAAATAGATCTGAAAAAAATATTGCGTTATTATTACCGTTTCAACTGCGAGAAGCAGATTCAGACTCTACAGCAGCCAATGAAAATCTAATAAAGTCTAATTCAGTATTACGAATTTCCCTTGATTTTTATAGTGGTGTTCTCATGGCAGCTGAATTTGCAAAAGACAAAGGTATTTCTGTAAACCTTCAAGTTTTTGATACCGAACGAAGCGCAACCAAAGTTGGAAATATTCTTGCTGGGAATAATTTTAAAAATATGGATGCAGTTGTGGGACCTTTATTAAGTAAAAATGTAGACAAAGCCGCTGCAACATTGCGTAGTAGTAATGTTCCTGTTTTTTCTCCTCTAAGTAACAAAGAGATAAGAATGTATCCTAATCTTTTTCAAACGTTACCTACAGATGAGATGCTTCGTGCCCAGATGATGAACTATTTGGTTGAAAAATCAGCAGGTAAAAACTTGATTATCATAAGTGATGCGAAACATAATGCTGAAAAGCAGAAAATAATATCGCAAATTCCAACAGCAAAAACGGTATCGCCTCGTGAAGGTGGTTATTTATATCAGCGTGATATTGCTGCAAAAGTAGATAGTAACCGGGAAAACTGGGTGGTTTTGGCCTCTAGCGATCCTGTTTTGGTGAGTAACGTAGTTGGACTTTTAAATGGTATGCCCAATAATTATAAGTTACGATTGTTGGCACTTGATAAAAACAAGGCGTACGACTATCATGATGTGTCGAATATGCATTTAGCAAAGTTGCATTTTACATTTCCTTCAGTAAATAAGAATTACGACTTCAACGAAAAAGATCCATTTTTAATTAGTTATAAAAATAAATACGGCGTATTACCCAACCGGTATGCGGTGCGAGGTTTTGATATTATGTATGATATATTGTTGCGATTAGCTTCGGCAGACGATATGTATAAAGCCAGTGAAAATGATTTTGTTACCGAATATATTGAAAACAAATTTCAATACACCAATAAGCTGCTTTCTGGTTATCAAAACAACGCAGTATATATAGTTAACTATGATGAAAACCTTCATTTTATAGAGGCAGAATGAGCACGGCAAAAGTAACATACCTAGGAAGTCTCCGTACCGAATGTGAACATATAAAATCGGGTAATAAGTATATAACCGATGCGCCGATTGACAACCACGGAAAAGGAGAAGCTTTTTCGCCAACCGATACGGTAGCAACTGGTTTGGCTAATTGTATGCTAACCGTAATGGGGATTAAGGCAAACGATCTGCAAATAGACCTAAAAGGAAGCACAGCGACCGTTACCAAAACCATGGCGAGTAACCCACGACGTATATCAAAAATTGAAATTGTTTTTAAGCTTCCTGTTATTTTAGAAGATAAAAATAAAACGATATTGGAGAAAACAGCTAATACATGTCCCGTGCATCATAGCTTACATCCCGATATAGAAAAAGTAATAACCTTTAATTGGAGATAAACGGTTTTTCTGATCGGTTTTCAATAAAGGCAGGATTTTTGCGTTTCAATTTGTATGAAACTTTTTATAGCAATTTTTTTGTTTTCACTTCCTTTTTATACTTCGGAAGAAAATAAAGAAAAAATTCCTTGGACTGAAACTCGACAACTCACTTGGAATGATTTTAAAGGTGAACCCAAGTCTGGAGCTAATTTTGTTGCCAGTACCAATAGTGGCATGTCCTTTTCATTTTCATACACTGAAAAAAACGGTAAACAAACAATGGAATATACCGTAACTTGTAATTTTTATCCAGAGCGATCTTGGTATAAGCAGGGAAAAGTGTCTGATTATATTTTAAAACATGAACAAACCCATTTTGATATTTCAGAACTGTATGCCCGCATCTTACGAAAACAGATTGCAGAGACTAAATTTTCAAAAAATATAAAAAAGGAAATAGAAGCTCTCTACCACAAAACGGAATTAGAGCGACAAAACACTCAAAATGAATACGATTTGCAAAGCGATCATTCTAAAATTGAAGAAGAAGAATATCGTTGGAGAGGAATAGTAGCCAATCAATTGAAAGCTTATGAACGCTGGAAATAACCCAGATCCCAAACATTTAGAAGAATTGGCAAACTATAAAATGCCTTTCGGTAAATATAAAGATCAATACTTGGTCAATATTCCTGAACCTTACTATGTATGGTTTAAGCAAAAGGGTTTTCCGCAGGGTAAATTAGGTAATTTAATGCAAGAAATGTATGAGATTAAATTAAATGGTTTGGAAGGACTTTTAAAAAAATTGATTAGAAGATAAAAGCTAATAAGATGGATATTTATTGTTCTCTGCTTTAGCTTTCGTTAAACATTTAAGTCAAAAAGTACGCAACCATTCTATTAAATTCCCATCTATTTGTTATATAAATGATATGGGAATTGCCTTACGATATATAAAGCCTTTGTTGTACTGGATGCCAGAATTATATCTTGTTTTGGCAACTATTTTTTACTGGATTTCAACAGCGACACTTTTAAACCCGATAGCTTTTATATTATTAACACTTATAGTTTCTCAACTTATTTTTAATAAAAAGGGAATGGGCATTTTCTTAAGTAGTGTTCTTATTTTTTTAAACCTATATTTATTTCTTGCCTTATTTTCTGAACTCATGGAATTTTCGGCTTTTACCGTTTCCATACAAAAAATGCTTTTTATTGGAGGTAGTTTTTTGACGCTAAACCTTTTAATGGCTATAAGATTATTGTTAAAACACATTAACTTACCTTCTAAAAGAACTAAAATACTTGGCTAAAGGTTCCTTTGTTTTTTTTATTTAAACTTTTGCAGCTAATTAAGTCTCTTCTTTTTTGATAATTGTAATTTAATTGCTGCCTTCCATAATATTTGCCTACTTTTGCATCCCGTATAATTAACTCAGCAACGCTTCACAATGAGCACTACAAAATACACTGTCTCTTATACACATCTCCGAGCCCACGAGACCTCTCTACATCTC
>CAJXPE010000103.1 GCA_913057965.1 uncultured Marixanthomonas sp.
CGAGATGTAGAGAGGTCTCGTGGGCTCGGAGATGTGTATAAGAGACAGATTATACGTAGGGTAGTTTTTAAAAAAGAAGCTATCTTTATAGACAACCATAACCAAATTTTATGAAACCACTATTACTGTTCGCGGTATTAGCTTGCGTTTCGTGGAGCGGTCTCCCCCAGGATTCTTCAAAAACACAAGGGGATACAATTAATTTGAATGTTGCTAATGGCAGCATACAATTTCCTATTGTCAGCGATTCCATTTTAGAATATGAAAACTTCAGGAAAACCATCGCTGTTTCAAAAAAGAACAACAATCCTAAAAAATTGGCAAGTGCTTATGTCAATTTAGCAACTTGGCATGAAAACCATACCGTGCTGGACTCTTCCATTGCCTATCTTAAAAAAGCAATTGCTGTATACAAAAATCAAGGGTTAAATAAAGAATTAGCCGAAACCTACCTTCTACTGAAAGCTAATTATGGCAGTACTGCTGAATACGACAAAGCTTCCGATGCGGTATATGCCGCATTAGACCTGTATGAGAAAATGAAAGATCAACGGGGTATCGCTAGATGCTACACCTCCATTGGCGATCTTTTTTATTATTCCGACCGGTATGCTGAAGGAGCAGAATACTGTAAAAAAGCGATTGCCATTCAAGAACAAAACGGCTATGAGGAAGACATACCACTATCCTACCGACGGTTGGCAGAAAACCAATTGTTTTTGGGCAACTTAGAAAAAAGCCTACAAAACATGAACAAAGCCATAAACGGGTATAAAAAAATTGGCGAAACCGGTGCTCCACTTTTAGCCTGTTATAATGGACGCGGAAACATCTATAAATATCTGGAGGAATACGACAAAGCCATAGCAGATTACAATCGCTGTTATGAAGGCGCTAAAAAGATTGGTTTAGAACAATATACAGTGCCACCTACGGCAAATATAGGTCATGTGTATTTACTTCAAGGAAACTATGCCGAGGCTTTGCCCTACAATCTAAAGGCCATAGAAATAATGAAACGCACTGGTAACACCAAAAACCTTTGGGAAAACTATATGCACGTTTCAAATATATATCGAGAATTGGGTGATTACAAAAATGCTCTGGACTATCATGAACTCTATGAACAAGGGCACGCCGATTATTTAACTTCAATTACCTCTAGAATAGAGAGTGAAGCTCATGTAAAGTACGAAACGGCGAAAAAAACGATCGAAATTGGGGCACAAAAAGCCAAGATTGACCATCAAAAGAAAATACAACTACTCTATATAAGTCTTGCTGTTTTACTTGCCATTATCCTCTTCGGAATGTTTTTTACCATGAAAAACATCCGTAAAAAACGGAAAGCCCTCGCTGCAGTAAACCAAGAGCTCGATGCCAAAAACCAACAAAACGAACTTTTATTGAAAGAAATACACCACCGTGTAAAAAATAATTTGGAAATGGTAAAAAGCCTTATTGCATTACAATCTGCACAACTTACCGATAAGGCCAGTAAAGAGGCCATGCTAGCCAGCCAAAACCGAGTACAAAGTATGGGCATTATCCATCAAAAACTATATCAAGGCACCAATTTGGGCTCAATTGAAATGAAAGACTATTTTATCAATTTAAGCGAAGGTGTTTTAGACACCTTTAACGCAGAAGATAAAGTAAAAATAGAATGTGCCATGGAAGAGTTAAACTTAGATGTAGATACCGCGGTGCCCATTGGATTAATTGTAAACGAGTTATTAACCAATGCTTTAAAATATGCATTCCCAAAAAGTTCAAAAGGAAAAATAAATATCTCCTTAAAAGAAGAAAACAACGATTTAAAGTTAAAAGTATCTGACGATGGAGTTGGGAAAACTGAAGGTGCAGATCCCCAAGGAACTGGATTTGGCTCGCAATTAATCAAATTGCTTACCAAACAGCTGAACGGGACCCTTTACGAAGAACATCAAACTGGAACCAGCGTATTTTTTACGTTTAAAAACTATAAAACAGCCTAATGGCAAATCCCATTAAAATATTGATTGTTGAAGATGAAATGGTCATCGCCGCTAATATCTCCCTACAATTAAGTGAGTTGGGGTACGAAATAACAGGGATATTACCCAGAGGGGAGGAAGCGCTCATTCAAGTGAAAGAAGGAATGCCTGATATTGTCTTGATGGACATTCAACTAAAAGGAGAATTGGACGGAATTGAAACCGCACATTTAATGCAAGTGGAGCACAACATTCCCGTAATTTACCTTACCGCCAATGCCGATGATGGTTATTTTAACCGTGCCAAAGAAACGCACCCATACGGTTTTATTTCAAAACCCTTTAAAAAATTGGACCTACAACGTGCCATTGAGTTGACAATTGAAAGAATCAACTATAGAAACCTATCGGAAAACGGCGATATTTCAGAAAAAAAACAACCCGATCCCTTTATTTTAAGCGATCGCATTTTTGTCCGTCATCAAGAACGTATGGTAAAAATAGACACTAAGGATATATATTATATTGAAGCCGATCGTAATTACTGTCGTATTTTTTCAAAAGACCGAGAGTACCTCTTGGTTATGCCTTTAAAGGATGTGGACGAAAAACTTCCCGCAAAGCACTTCTTGCGCATTCATAGATCATACATTATTAACCTTACTTGTGTAGATGAAATTGCCGGCACCCATGTGGTCATTTCAAAAAAAGCAATCCCAATGAGCAAAGCCATGCGCACTGAATTGCTAAAGCGGCTTCAAACCCTATAGGCAAACACAGAGTATTTACCTACAAATTTTGCCTTTCCAATTTTACACTTCTTTTAGCTTCGGCAACTAAAAGCTTTCCTTTGGACAACAAACGAACCCGTTCGTCCTAACTCTCTTGTTTTCAATGTATTTGTGTCGTTACTTCGGGAAACGATTCATTATAAACCATATAAATCAAAAATTATGAAAACAACTAAACTACATGTAGCAATCTTTTTATTCATTGTTTGTTTTGCGTGGCAAATCAATTACGCTCAAGAAGGTCCAGTTTACACAGTGACCACTTGGAAAGTTTCTATTCCTGAAAATGGCAGCAATGCTGAGTTTATTTCATTATTACAAGAATTTCATAAAAAGATAGTCGTCCCTAACAACAAAATTGTTAGTGAGCGGGCACTACGTCATTTGTCTGGATCAGATTCACGTGATTTAACATTTATTACTGAATATGCCAGTTGGAACGACATCGATGCGGCCGGAACCATACAGGGCGAACTCATAGAAAAAGCTTGGCCAGATGAAACCAGCCGAAAGGAATTCTTTAAAAAATTCAACAAATATTTCTTGATGCATACCGATGAAATCTATTCTGGAATGCCCGAAATGAGTAAGAGTTAATAAGTAAAACTTATAAACCTCTCTATTTTATCGCGCAACAAATAGGGAGGTCTAAAACCAATAAATGATGAAAAATCTAATCTTTTTAGGACTTGCAATAGTCTTATTTACCAACTGTGAGAGCAACATAAAAGAACGCTACACGCAACAATCGCCAGAAATCGATACCTATAAAAAAGTGATTGATGCTTACGAAAATCAAAATTGGGAAGCCATGGCCAGTCATTATGCCGATACAGCAAAGATAATGAACAATGTAACCGAAGAAAATTCCCAAACATTGACCGAATTAGTAACGATGAACAAAGAAGATGCGTCCATATTTTCCAGTTGGGATTATGTGGACAAAGAATCTGAATATGAAATGGTAGTGACCGATGAAGGCAAAACCTACGTAAACTTTTGGGGCCTTTGGAAAGGCATGCTTGCTGCCAATAATAAAACTTATACCATTCCATCACATATCACCGCTCAATTTGTGGATGGCAAAATTGTAAAGGAATTTGGGTATTGGGACCTGTCCAAAATTATGCTGGATATGCAGGAAATGCAGCAACAAGAAAAAATGAAAACGGAAGAAATGGCAACAGGGGAAATGTCAGGTTCTGAAACAAATTAATAACTCCAGAGACCTCACTGCCTTTTGAAAATTGTGAGGTCTTTAAATAAATTCAGAAATCATGAAAACAGTAGGCATCATAGGTGGATCGGGCTTTATAGGAAGCCATGTCACCAAAAAATTTTTAGAAGAAGGCTTTAATGTAAAAGTATCGGTAACCGATATAAAAAAGAGCGAAAAGTACGAACATTTGTTCAACCTTGGAAATTCGGATAACCTCAACATAAGTCCATTAAAAGTTGAAAACATAGAAGCCCTAAAAGATTTTGTAAGCGACTGCGAACTAGTAATTCACGGTGGTACGCCTTTTCAATTGGACGTAAAAGATCCACAAAAAGAACTTTTTGACCCCACCATTAAAGGGACAGAAAATTTTCTGGAAGCCGTTAGTCAATCCCCAAGTATTGAAAAAGTAGTTTTTATCGCCTCGGTAGCAGCTTGGAACACTAATTTTCCATTGCCCGCAGGTGGAAAAGCCCCAACCGATACTTTTAGCGAAAAGGACACGCCTTTTATGAGCCAAGAAAGCCACCCGTACGCACAGGCAAAGTTTATCGCCAACCAAACAGTAGAAAAATTTATTGAGGAAAACCCAAAACTTTCTTTTGAAATCGCTTCGGTTTCTCCGGTAATGGTTATGGGAACATCCTTGAGCAATCGGGAAGATTCCACTTCTACCGGTATTCAATATTTGTTTAAAAACAAAATAGCTCCCAACCCTTTTATCCAAATGTTTTATGATGAAGATGTGCCCATGGCCATCGTGGATGTGAAAGATGTGGCAAACGCAATTTATAAAGTGGCAACCACCCAAGGACTGCATGGAAAGGATTTTTTATTGAGCAGTGAAACCTATCCGGTTTCAGATGTTTCGTTGATGTTGAACCACAAATCACCAAAAAATAAAGCGGTCATTATTTACAAAAATGGATTAGCAAAAACCGATTTAGACATACAATTTAGACCTGTGCAAGAAACATTGAACAATTATGCACAAATGATAAAATAATACCATTCCCATTAATTAAAACCAAATAAATCAATTTTAACCCGTCAGCCAATGGTTGACACTAAACTAAACATTATGAGCTTTTCAAAGAAAAATTACAGCTTGTCCCGACCTTTCGGGAAACACCAAAACAATAGTATTTGGACCGTGAGTAAAAAAGTAATTTTTACCATGCTTTTAGTACCATTTTTGGCACTATCGCAAAACAGTACCGAATACGGTGTATTTGAAACCGCAAACTTAGTTCCCAACCCTACGCAAATAACGCAATTTGAAAAGGGATTGGCCGCACACAACAAAAAGTACCACGGCGAGGGACCACACGGAGTACGAGTCTACTGGGTAACTAATGGCCCAAACACAGGCAGTTATCATTGGAGCATGGGACCATTCCCTTGGAGTTCATTGGACAACGGACCCGCTCAAAAGGAAGGCCATGATGCCGATTGGAACAAAAATGTTGCTGCATACACAACACTTACAAGTGGCGCACAAAGCTACTGGCGTAGTCATCCTGAACTCTCTAGGTTTCCAAAGGATTTTACCATTAAGAATATGGCAGTGGATTATTGGGATATAAAAAGAGGTAAATATGAAAATGCTATGAAGTTAGTGAAAAAAGTGCACGATGTGTATGCACAAAAAAGCCCAGGTGAGATTTATGGTATTTACACCAACGAATTTCCCAGCGCCAAAGAAGGAAAAGATCTGGCAGTCATTTCATTTTTTGATAAATCCGCTTGGTTAGGAGAAGACAATAGCATTGCCAAAAAATATGACGAAATGAATGGCTCCGGAAGCTGGAAACAGTTTTTAAACGATTGGATGGATGTAACGAACGGCGGCGAAACCGAGATTTGGATGTATGTTCCGGAATTAAGTGGCATTAGTGGCGATGTAA
This sequence comes from uncultured Marixanthomonas sp., assembly GCA_913057965.1. GTDB lineage: Bacteria > Bacteroidota > Bacteroidia > Flavobacteriales > Flavobacteriaceae > Marixanthomonas. The sequence goes on from CAJXPE010000103.1 coordinate 5,894, forward strand.
AAGGCAGTACACAAGAATAAAATTTATAAATAAAATGTACGGTGTGGAAAATACTGTACCGTACATTTTTTCTTTCTGAAGTTTCAAAACATTCTTAAATACAAAAAATCTAAGCGATGAAACATGAACAAACACAATGGACCAAAGCAGAACTGAAAACGTATATCCTGCTGCTCTGTGCAAAAGCAGATCAAGTGGAGGATGAAGAGGAACTAAATTTTATAAAATCGAAAACCTCTACAGCTACTTTTGAAAAAATGTATAAAGAATTCTGCAAAGATGATGAAGATAAAAGCCTTGAAAAAATCCAAGACGCCATCGCATATCATGATTACTCAAACCAAGAACTGGCATCGCTTAAAATGGAAATCCAACAGGTTTTTTCCACAGACAGCAAAGTAGTGATGAAAGAACGTAATATGGGCTGGATTTTGGATAATATTCTCTATTGAAACTGAAATCGAGGTCGAAATTGAAGTAAGTTAAGTATCAGCGCATAACTCACTAAAAGTATGAAATCATGAAACCAAAAACACATATCCTATTTTTCTTATTCTTATTAATAATCGTTACTGTAAATGCTCAAGATACCGATCCGCATTCAATTGATGCCTCCTCTATTACAGGTATAGTTGCATCTACAAAATATAGTACCCTAACTAAAATAAACACCAAGCAACCGCAACAATTTGCAAATAGTATCCAAAAGAACAAGCCTGAATATTTTTCACTTCGTCCAGAAATTGAAAAAGCCTATGGCTATTCACACGCTGTAAAAATTGGTAACGACATAAAAATATCAGGTGCCGTGAGTATGGACGATGAAGGAAACCCAACTGCTGTTGGCAATCTGGAACAGCAAATGAAAAATTGCTATTCCGATTTAGAAAAAATTCTAAACCACTATGGTTGCACTTTTGAAGATGTGGTTGTTGAAAATGTATTTACAACCAATATGCCCAAGTTTCTTGAAGTTGCGGCTTATAGAGCAGAAATCTATAAGAATCATTTTCCAACCGGATCGTGGCTTGGTGTAAAGGAATTGGCTTTGCCTGAATTTCTGATTGAAATAGAGATGGAAGTGCATAAAGCGGAGTAGTCAGTAGTCAAAACTGAAACATATTTTATAGTAACAAAACATTTAAAATTAAATAACAGTAAAAGAAAAAATCATGATTAAACTAACAGTACTATACGGACACCCAACAGATATTACCGCATTTGAAAATCATTATGCCAATATCCACTTGCCCAAAGCGGCAAAAATGGAAGGACATACAAAGCTTGAACTTACCAAGTTTTTAAGTGCCCCAGATGGTTCAAAAGCTTCCTATTACCGAATGGCTGAATTTTGGTTTTCCAGCCCAGAAGCCATGCAGACGACCATGGATTCCCCCGAGGGTCAAGCTACTGCTGCAGACCTAGACAATTTTGCAACTGGGGGCACAACGCTATTGGTTGGAACTGTGGAGGAATAATAAATTAATTTAATACCAAGCAAAAAATCAGTTTCACCCAAAGGGTTCAATTAAATAAAAAAACTCGAGCAGAAGAGACAGTTTCCCCACGTCACATATAAAAATGAAGGATTTTAATTCTCCTTCTTAAAGTTTAAAGTCATGGCAAAAGAAATTAGTAACAGAAAAAAAAGATTGGGCAGAAGCCTGACCGATAATGCCTTAACAAGATACATTACATTTTCGGCACTTTATATTGCACAAGGAATTCCGGAAGGCATTACTTTTTTTGCAATACCCGCTTGGTTGGCCATAAACGGCAAATCGGCCATGGAAATCGCAGCCTATGTGGGAGTCGTTGCAATTCCGTGGAGCTTTAAAATCATCATTGCGCCATTGATGGACCGTTTTACCTTGTTGGCAATGGGCAGAAAAAGGCCCTGGGTCATCTTTGGGCAGCTTGGTCTAATAATTAGTTTTCTATGCATTGGCTTGGTTCCTAACCCATTGAACAATCTCTCCACTTTAATGGCTGCAGGCTTTTTTATAAGTTTTTTTGGTGCGTTTCAGGATGTGGCAACCGATGGAATGGCTGTAGATGTTATTCCAGAAAACGAACAGGCCAGGGCCAATGGCCTTATGTGGGGATCCAAAACCATTGGTATTTCAGCCTCGTTGCTAATTGGCACTTGGCTTATTAATACCTTTGGGTTCTCAACAGCCATATCTTCCTTATCCATTGCCGTAGCTACTATTATGCTTTTTCCTATTTATTTTAAGGAACGACCGGGCGAAAAAACAATGCCTTGGTCAGCCGGTAAAATCTCCCCAGATTCAAAGCAAACACAGCTGAGAAGCTGGAAACATATTTTTAAATGTCTTTACAAGGTTGTAAAGCTAAAATCGAGTTTAGTATTTGGCCTCGGGGTTTTTGCCGTAGGTTTAATGTTCGGGCTTATAGATACCCTGTTGCCTATTTTCAGCATTCAGGAGTTGGGGTGGACCAATTCTTTCTTTTCCAATGTATTCTCAATTACCACAGTTGCAGGGGGATTTTTAGGGATGTTCATCGGGGGTTATTTGGTAGATTATTTTGGAAAAATAAAAATGCTTTCTGTGTATTTATTATGCCTAACCATTCTTATAGCAGTATTTGCCTCCCTTGCCAATGTATGGGGCAATAATTTAATTATTTATGCTTTTATCCTATCCTATTACACACTGTACACTTTTTTGTGTATTGCGGTTTTTGCATCGGCCATGCACCTTTGCTGGAAAACCGTTGCCGCCACTCAGTTTACCCTCTATATGGCACTTTCAAATATGGGGCGATCGGCCGGGGCGGCAATGCTGGGTGTTTTAAAAACCAGTTTCACTTGGGAAACCGTCTTTCTTATTATAGCCATTATGCCAGTGATTATGGTAATCCTTATTCAGCTTATAAACTTTAAGAAACACCGGGTGACCGTAGATAGCTTTGTTATTATGGAACATACCGTAGTGGCACCGCCTGTACTGCACGATCAATTTCAAAAAAGATGATAAAACTCTTCCGAAAAATACGCTACAACCTTCTCGCTGAAGGCAAAACCACTAAATACCTCAAATACGCCATAGGTGAAATAATACTTGTGGTTATCGGTATTTTGATTGCCTTAAGTATCAACAACGCTAATGAAGCTAAAAAAGATAGAACAAGGGAATTAAATTACCTTAAAAATATTAAAACCGATCTGCTCTTAAACAACACCAATATTGATAACTTCATAAAAAAAAGGGAAACCCAAATACAATCGGCCAATACGGTTTTGGAGTACTACGAAGATAAACTCTTGGTTGATCTGGCAGACTTTAGCCGTAACTGTTTAAATGTATATATCTGGCATAAATTTTACCAAAATAACAATACTTTTTTAGAGCTAACCAACTCTGGAAACCTTGCCTTGATTTCAAACGATTCTATAAAAAACAATCTGCTCAATTTGGAGGCACTTTATAAGGAGCTGAAAGGTGAGGAAGAACATTACCGTTTTGATACCGAAATGTTGCTTTATGAACCTTCTTTTAGAATTTTAGACTTAAATCCGGTGACAAAAAAGTATATCTACGATGCCAGCCATGGTCAGGCAGGAGAAGATTTAGAACTGCCCAAGGAAAATTTTGAAAATCTATTAAACTGTCTCTTATACACATCTCCGAGCCCACGAGACCTCTCTACATCTCGTA
>CAJXPE010000104.1 GCA_913057965.1 uncultured Marixanthomonas sp.
ACGTAAGGAGTCGTCGGCAGCGTCAGATGTGTATAAGAGACAGATTATGTATACAAGGAAGAAAATCTTTTTTGTTAAGCTAAGGAAATACTATTTGCAATCATCAATAGAGATATTGAGCCATCTAAGCCAAAAGATATAGGTTGTATTGTAGGTAGTGTTTAAAAAGACCTTTTCGGTTTAATTACCGAAAAGGTCTTGACTTTTAATATTAAATCACTTCTACAAACAATCCGTCATCGGTTTTGTTGACTGTGGCAAGTTTATGTTTGGTTAACCCTTTAATGCTTTTGTCCCATTTTTTATTGCTGAGGCCACTTTGTTCCTTAAGTTCATTAAGATCTATTTTGTTGGCTTTTTTTAGCAAATCGAAAACAGCTTTTTCTTCATCGGTAAGTTCTACCGTAATTTTCTTTTCCGGTTTCATCTGTGGGAAGAACAGCACCTCTTGTATAGAAGCATTGTTGGTTAAAAACATAATTAATCGGTCCATCCCAATACCCATTCCACTTGTTGGGGGCATACCGTATTCTAGTGCACGCAGAAAGTCGTAATCAATAAACTGTGTGGCTTCGTCGTCGCCACGATCGGCCAGTTTTAATTGTGCTTCAAAACGTTCGCGCTGGTCAATAGGATCATTCAATTCGCTATACGCATTGGCAATCTCTTTTCCGCAAACCATTAGCTCAAACCGTTCGGTAAGTTCTGGGTTCTCACGGTGTTCTTTACACAACGGACTCATTTCCTTTGGGTAATCGGTAATAAAAGTGGGTTGTATAAAGTTAGGTTCACACTTTTCACCAAAAATCTCGTCGATCAATTTACCTTTCCCCATGGTTTCGTCAACTTCAATACCTAAGTCTTCGGCAGCTTTTCTAATTTCAGCTTCAGTTTTATCGGTAATATTAAATCCAGTATATTTTTCAATGGCTTGTGCCATGGTGACTCGTGGATAGGGTGCTTTAAAGTCAATCTCGTGTTTGCCAAATGTAGTTTTGGTGGTTCCGTTTACTTCCGTAGCACAAAACTCTAACAGTTGCTCACAGAAGTCCATCATCCAGTTGTAGTCTTTATAGGCAACATAAATTTCCATCGCAGTAAACTCTGGATTGTGCGTTCGGTCCATCCCTTCATTTCTAAAGTTTTTGGAAAACTCATAGACACCATCAAAACCGCCTACAATCAGTCTTTTTAAGTACAGCTCGTTCGCAATTCGCATATACAATGGAATGTCCAGCGAATTATGGTGTGTTACAAATGGACGCGCCGCAGCACCTCCAGGGATAGGTTGTAAAACAGGTGTTTCTACTTCAAAATACTCACGCTCGTTGAAAAACGTACGCATGGCATTAAAAAGCTTCGTTCGTTTTTTAAACACTTCTTTTACGTGCGGATTTACCGCTAAATCTGCATAACGCTGGCGATACCGTTGTTCTGGGTCGTTAAAAGAGTCGAATTTATTTCCTTCACTGTCCACTTTAGGCAATGGTAAAGGGCGTAACGCTTTAGAAAGCAAGGTGAAATTCTTTACCATCACTGTTTTTTCGCCCACATTGGTGGTGAAGAGTTCGCCTTCAATCCCTATAAAATCCCCAATATCGAGAAGTTTTTTATACACATCGTTATACATGGTTTTATCTTCACCAGTACAGATTTCGTCGCGGTTAAAATATACTTGTATACGACCTTCGCTGTCTTGTAATTCAGCAAAAGAAGCTTTTCCCTGAATACGGCGCGACATTAAACGACCAGCGATTGTAACTTTTTTACCTTCAGAAAACTCCTTCTTTATAGCTGCAGTTGAAGACGTAATTTCATATAAATCTGCTGGGTATGGATTGATCCCCATTTGTTGCAGTTGTTCGCGTTTTTGGCGACGTACTTGTTCTTGTTCTGAAAGTTGCATATATTTTTTCTAAAAATGAAGCCACAAAGATACCAACAATGATGCTGTTAACCAATAGCTGTAACAAAAGGAAATAACACCGACTTATAACTAAACTTTAAATCGTAAATTTGTAAACTATGAGTATTTGGAGAGTTATCTTATCCATTTTATTTCCACCCTTAGCTGTAATAGACAAAGGTTGTGGGTCGGTTTTAATTGTGTTGATTTTAACCATATTAGGGTGGATTCCCGGTGTAATCGCAGCACTCATTATTTTAAACAGCCCTAACAAATAAAATTATGTATAAAAAATTTATTTTTTTACTCGTTTTGGCTATTACGTTTGTTAGCTGTCAGTTTACAGAAACCCTTACCATTAATGAAGATGGCAGTGGCCGTATGTCTATAAATATTGATATGAAAGAAATGATGGCGATGGGACAGTCTATGGATATGGACAGTACTTTTGTTAAAATGGATAGTACCGTAGCTTTTAAACAACTTTTAGAAGAAAAAAAAGACAGCATTGCTACATTACCAAAAGCAGATCAAGAAAAACTGAAAAAACTAGAAGACTATAAAATACGAACCGTTATGGATCCCGAAACAAGCGAATTGTTTGTTGATGTTTTTGTGGATTTTAAAAACATAAACGAAGCAAATAATTTAATGAACGGATTAAATCAAGCTTCTGCAATTATGCCAGAATCACCAGGAGGTGGTACAGATGTAAAAGGTGATCCATCCAGCGATGTTTTAGGAGTTCGGTATGATTTTAAAGAAAATACATTTACCCGTGATGCCTATATTAAAGATGAAAAGGCTTACCAAAAACAAAAGGATAGTTTGCAAAGTGCCATGATGTTTATGAGTAGTATGAACTATACACTGAAATACACGTTTCCGAAGAAGATAAAATCATCTTCTATTGAAGATGCCAGTTATTCTTTGGACGGAAAAACCATTATTGTTGAGCGTAGGTTTTTAGATTATTTTAAAGATCCAGATATTTTAGATTTAGAAGTAGAATTGGAAAATTAATATGTTGAATAAAAAGCTTGTATTAGAAGATTTAAATCAAAAAGACTATCGAGAAACTTGGGATTATCAAGAAGCCCTTTTTAAGGAAATCTTGGATGTCAAGATAAAAAACCGTCGAGAAGGGACGAATCTTGAAACACCCAACTACTTTTTGTTAGTGGAGCACCCTCACGTGTATACACTGGGAAAAAGCGGTGATCTTTCCAATTTGTTGGTTTCTGAAGAAAAACTAGCCGAAATTGGCGCAACATTCTATAAAATTAACCGCGGCGGTGATATTACCTATCACGGTCCGGGACAAGTTGTAGGGTACCCTATTTTAGACTTGGAGAATTTTTTCACGGATATTCATAAATACCTTCGTCTTCTAGAAGAAATGGTAATATTAACACTTGAAGAATACGGTTTAAAAGCAGAGCGCTCTAAAGGCGAAACCGGTGTTTGGCTCGATGTAGGAACGCCATTTGCCCGTAAAATTTGTGCTATGGGTGTTCGCGCTAGCCGTTGGGTAACAATGCATGGCTTTGCATTAAATGTAAATGCCGATTTGGGGTATTTTGACCATATGATTCCCTGCGGAATTAAAGGAAAAGCGGTGACCTCTTTACATGTTGAATTGGGCAAAGCTGAGGTTTCTATGGAAGAAGTGAAAGAAAAGTTGCTAAAACATTTCGCCACTCTCTTTGAAGCAGAAATGATAGAAAAGACGACTGTTTAGGAGTAATCTTTTACTTTAAGCGATACAAAACAACTTCTTTTTCCGATCCTTTTACGACCAAACCAATTTTCCGATTTGAGGACAACCCTCCAATTTCTGAAGCAGAGGTGCCATAGACGGGAAAGCCATGTAAAGCATCTCCAGAGGCATCAAAAACATATACTTTACTTTCTTGCGTTTCGGTGGTAGTAATATATTTATTTCGGTTTACTGTGAATATTTTGGGTTGGGTGTAAATACCAAATGGTAACTCGGTAAGTTTTCCGTTAATGCGCAGTAAATTATCATCCATCGTTGCTTTTACATTTCCGCTTACCACAAATCCGTAGCTGTTGCTAACATCAAGTGTTTGTGTGGTTGTTTTTCCGGTCTGCGAAATACTTACTTTGTTATTGTCTTTAGTGATTACCACAAAGCTATTTCCTTCTTCTTCAATAGGTATTTCAGAAAATTCAAACTTTTTTGAAAGCGGTACCCGTACTTTCCCGGTTCGGTGTAAAATGTTTAAATGACCATTTTCTTCAGCAATTACAATGTAGTCTTTATTGCCCATTCTAATGTGTTGCGGAGGTAGAACGATATTGCTTTTGGCTTTTTCAAAAGTAAATCCTTTTACAATGTTACCGCTGTTATTGTACATAAACAACTCTCTGCCTTGGGTGATGATAAAGCGGTATTTTCGGTTGTTGTCGTAGTCAAACACCGATAATGGTTGCGTTATTTCATCTTTAAATTGAAGTGGAAAAGGCGATACATTTTTTCCGTTTCTATCTAAGACATAAAAGTCATTTTTGGTAACAAAGGCCAATTGTTTTTTTCCGTTGCGAAGAATATCTACTTCATGAATTTTACCCAGAATGGGATTATCCAGTTTTTTGGTCCACAGTGTTTTTCCTTTTTCAGAAATAAAATACAGTTTATTTCCGATATCCTGTACTACAATGTCTTTCCCATTGGTGCGATGATTTGTAAATAGTTGGGGGTCGCCTAAAATTGTGTTTTCTAGTTCAATACTGAATTGTTCAGAAACTGTCCCAGTTGTCTGCTTGGTCTCTGAAGCTTCCTTGCAAACCAAATTCACGTGTGCAAAATCACGGTCGTATGTAAACTGAAGCAATGCCAGCGGATAATTAGACAGGGAAATAGTTGCAATTTCAGAAGAAAAATAAGGCGCAATTGCATCGGTAATACGATCTCCCATTTTGTATAATAAAATAGAGGAAGCGTTGCTCAATTGTGCCGAAGCATCTTCAAAATAATAGCTTTTGCCTAAGACATCATTGTTTTTATAGGCAGTGATAATGGCTTGTGTGGTAGCTTCGTTTTCTGAAATCACAAAAAAATCATCCAACTGGAAAGCTTGTGATACTTCAGTAGGGCTAATTAATGGCGTAAGCGTTTTATAAAGTAAATCTGGCTGGTTAAAATCGTAAATGGTCGTTTCCCGAAACGTGTTATTTTCTGAAATGAATTTAGCTAGCGCCTCGTTGGTCATGTCGGTATCAATACTTTTCAATACGGTTGCATGTCCTTCATTCAGAAAAATTTCACCGAGTTCATTTACTGAGCCCAAAATGCTACCGGCATGTTCAGAAGGTTTTGTTGTTTGAAACGGTTGCAGATGCTTAATCAGTTCTGTAGCGTCGTTAAATGTATACGAATTAGCTGATAAAGCATCTATTGGGATAAGTTGTTCCAAGTCATTTTGTTGTGGCACTTGTCCTTCAAAAACACGAAGCAATTGTGGAACGGTGTCTCTTGCCAAGGCAACTCCGGTAGCTGTTAACGCATTGGGCAATAGTGAAATATCCAATGCTATATTTGTCGCAAAATTTATATTGGTTGAATCGTTTACGTACACCTTTGGAGTGTTGATTATCGCTTTAAGGTCACTATCCTCTTTTACTGAAATAGCTTTTTTAAAATTAGGTGCTTGTTTGTTTTTTCCTTTTAAAATAGCTGCCACGATCTCTTGTGAACTGCTCGCTATAAAAACGCTGTCTTGAATAGCAGAATATGCCGTTTTGTTATCAATAATGATGCGTTGTAAGGAAATATCATCAAACTTTAAAGTTTCAATTGATCGATTTTGTATGGAATCCGTATTAAAAACCGTAGAATCTTGACGAGCAATAAACGTATAATCAGTAATACTATCGTTTCGAGAACTTATACAAAGAAAACTTTCACTTTTTGGGTTGAGGTATGTAAAGAGATTGTGGGTTTCAGAAAAATAGGTGGTAGCATTTGTTTTACTGAATGCAGAAATAAGCGCGCTATTTTTTATGTCGCTCTGTAAGGTTTCAAAATTTGAAATTTTTAAAACCAACTCACTGTTTTGCGGAACAAAGTCAATCAATTCCCCTTTGTTAGAAGCAGATTGATCACAACTCCAAAGCAAAACAACCAATACTAGTGCTAAAATTTTAGTGTACCCCATCCCTACAAAAATAACAAGTAATTTGCCTAGATTAAGGTAACTTGATAAGGATTTATTGACGGGTTGTTAACAAGCTTGCAGGAAGGTCTATGTGAAAATTATTTCCCGAATAGCAGTGCCTGAGTGTTCCGACGCAGTAGAAATGCGTTGCACTGAGTTTATTGAAGTGTATCGAAGGTGCACGGGGAGAAGGAGTTCTGCTATTTTATTTTTAAATTCAATTTTAATTGCTCAGGCAATAGTTTAAAACTTTTACGATGAAAGGGGGTAGCGCCTAATTCTCTAATGGCCGCGCGGTGTTCTTTAGTGGGGTATCCTTTATTTTTCTCCCAATTGTATTCTGGATGTGCTTTGTGAATACGTGCCATAAAAGCATCACGTTCGGTTTTTGCTAAAATTGAAGCTGCAGCAATGTGCAGGTATTTTCCATCGCCTTTAATTACACATTCAAAAGGGGTTTTTCCATACGGTTTAAAACGGTTGCCATCAATGGCGATAAATTCGGGTTGTTGGGTTAGTTTTTTTATTGAACGGTGCATGGCCAAAATAGAAGCGTTTAAAATATTTATTTCGTCTATTTCATCCATCATAACATGGGTGTGGGCGTAACAGATGGCTTCTTTTTCAATTATATCTTTTAGTGCGAGCCGCTTTTTTTCTGAAAGTTGCTTACTATCGTTTAAAAAAGGATGGCTAAAATCATCTGGTAAAATAACCGCTGCAGCCGTTACTGGCCCTGCTAAACAGCCTCTTCCGGCCTCGTCGGTACCGCACTCTATTAATTTTTTGTTTATTTTAAGCTTCAGCATTAAAATTTAAAATAAAGAATTCCGTTCAAAAGTATACCTTTGCCTTGAAAGTAAAAAATCAATGAAAAACCTGCTTTTACTCCTTCTTTTTCTTCCTTTCGGAAATAGCCTGTTTGCTCAGGATCCTTCTGAAAATACCGAGAAACCTGAAAAGCCACCGATAGACCTGTATAAAATCATTTCCGCAGACCGCGACACCACTCATGTAGATACTACGTTGAGTGTTCAGAAATTATATAAGTTTAATTATTTGAGAAGAGATCAATTTGAGTTATTGCCCTTTTCAAATGTGGGGCAACCGTATAATTCGCTTGCGTATAATTTTGATAAATTGAACTTAAAACCGCTGTTTGTAGCACAATCACACCATTTTAATTACATGGATGTTGATGACATGAAGTATTATAATGTGCCAACACCTTTATCTGAATTATATTTTAAAACTGCTTTTGAGCAAGGCCAACAGTTGGATGCTTTTTTTACGGTAAATACCAATGAACAGTTTAATTTTTCAGTGGCGTATAAAGGCGTTCGATCATTAGGGACGTATCAGAATATTTTAACCAGTTCTGGGAACTTTCGTTTTACAACTAATTATACCACAAAAAGCAAACGCTACAAGGTTCGGGCTCATATTGCCGCGCAAGATATTTTAAATGAAGAAAACGGTGGGTTGCCGCCCAATTCGATTAATTTATTTGTAAATGATGATCCAGAATTTAACGATCGAGGTCGTATTGATGTAAATTTTGAAGATGCCGAAAATTTACTGAAAGGATTACGGTTCTATGCCGATCACGAATATGAATTAATTAGTCAGCGCGATAGCACCAGTTATAATGTATTGGCAATTGGGAATCGTTTTAGTTACGAAGAAAAATCATTTTTATACACACAAGATACGCCGTTTGAAGGCTATGGAGAATCGTATGAAAATACCAATCTGCGAACCAAAACAACCTTAGAGGATCTTAATATACAGGGTTACGCCCGCTTGGAAAATAGCCTTTTAGGAACGATTAGCGCTTTTGTAGGGTACAATGATTATAATTATGGGTATAATTCCGTATTAATTTTAGATGAAGGAAGAATCCCGAACCGTCTACAAGGTAATTTAGTTCAGTTTGGAGCGGGTTATAAAAAACAATATCGAGGTTTTGAGCTATCAGGTACAGGAGGGATTAATATTTCGGGCGATTATGATGCTAATTACTTAACAGGAGCTGCTTCTTTTTCGTTTAATGAAGATAATAAGGTAGAGGCTTCGGTAAAAATTCATTCAGCAGCACCCAATTTTGGGTATCAACTCTACCAAAGTGATTATGTAAATTATAATTGGCGAAACAACTTTGAAAATGTAAAAACACAAGAGCTTAAGTTTGAATTACAGTCTAAAAAATTACTCAACGCTTCGGTAAGTTATACTGGGATTGATGACTATACCTATTATACCATTCAGCCAACCGATTCTACACCCACGCCGCAACAATTTGGCGACCGGGTAGATTATTTAAGAGTAAAAGCTCAAAAAGAATTTCGTTACGGAAAATTTGCACTTGATAATACAGTGTTGTTTCAGCAAGCGGTGAGTGGGGAAGAAGTATTTAATGTCCCACAAATTGTAACAAGAAATACGTTGTATTTTCAAGATGAATTATTTAAAAAAGCCTTGTTTTTACAAACAGGAGTTACATTTAAGTATTTTTCAACCTATAATATGAATGGGTACGATCCAGTTTTAGCAGAATTTTACGTGCAAAACGATCAAGAATTAGGAGGTTTCCCATTAATGGATATATTCTTAAGTGCAAAAATAAGACAGACGCGTATTTACTTTAAGTGGGAGCATTTTAATCAGTTATTTAAAAGTACCAACGACCAGTTTTCAGCGCCCGGATATCCATACCGGGATGCAGTTATTAGGTTTGGGTTGGTGTGGAATTTCTTTTTATAGCTTCGGGCTTCGGTACAATTTTTACTTTTGCTTTCCGCAAAAAGTAAAAATCACTCAACCGCCTTTATATAAAAAACCCGACTAAAAGCCGGGTTTTTTTTAATGCAAAAGTACAGATGACTGAGTGATTTTATTTAATCGTTAAGGGAAAATGAAATCGTATCGAAGTCATCGATTCGTAGTGCTTAATCCCGCAACAACCCTCTCGAAATAACAATTTTCTGTATTTCGCTAGTGCCTTCGTAAATCTGTGTGATTTTTGCATCCCGCATTAAACGTTCTACATGGTATTCTTTTACAAAACCATTTCCACCGTGTATTTGTACTGCTTCAACCGTAGTGTCCATTGCTACTTTACTGGCGTATAATTTTGCCATAGCACCACTCATATCGTAATTTTTGCCTTGGTCTTTATCCCAAGCAGCTTTCATCACTAAATGGCGAGCTGCTGTAATTTCGGTATGCATATCGGCCAATTTAAAGGCGATAGCTTGGTGATTGGAGATTTCAGTACCAAATGCTTTTCTAATTTTAGAATAATCACGCGCCATCTCGTAAGCACCGGCTGCAATACCTAAAGCTTGTGCGGCAATACCAATACGACCACCACTTAAGGTTTTCATAGCGAATGTAAAACCAAAACCATCTTCACCAATACGGTTTTCTTTTGGCACCTGTCTCTTATACACATCTGACGCTGCG
>CAJXPE010000105.1 GCA_913057965.1 uncultured Marixanthomonas sp.
ACGAGATGTAGAGAGGTCTCGTGGGCTCGGAGATGTGTATAAGAGACAGCTTTATAAATATGTTGGAGTGCTTTCATGAAATAAATCAAATCATCACTATTAAAGGTACGATGCACAAACCCTGAAAGGGATTCGGCATGGTTTTCTTCAGAAAAATTTAAAATATAATCGTGAGGAGCGTTCCCCATGAGTTGCATGAGCCGTTTTCCGTTTTTAATAATGCTTTTCCGGTTGCCCCACGCAATGGTTGCAACTAAAAAACCGGCTATTTCAATATCTTCTTTTTTAGAAAACTGATGGGGTATTTGTATCGGGTCACTTTCTATAAAAAGCGGTTGATTGTAGTAAGCAGCTTTTTCGTCTAAAAACCGTTTTAATTCTGCTTTTCGCATAGATTTATCGCAGTATTTTTCCGTCTTGCATTTCGAGCATGCGGTCTGCCATTTCGGCCAACTCTTCATTATGAGTTACAATGACAAAGGTTTGTCCAAACTCGTCCCGAAGTTTAAAAAACAGATTGTGTAGGTTTTCGGCGCTTTCGGTGTCAAGATTTCCACTCGGTTCATCGGCAAGGATGATAGCCGGGTTGTTAATTAAAGCTCTGGCTACGGCTACACGTTGTTGTTCCCCACCAGAAAGTTCGTTGGGTTTATGGTCTTCACGATGCGACAACCCTAAGAAGGAAAGCAATTCTTTGGCTCTTTTTTCGGCTTTTTCTTTAGGTGTTTTTTTTATGAATGCCGGAATACAAACATTTTCTAAGGCTGTAAACTCAGGTAATAATTGATGAAATTGAAAAATAAACCCTAAATTTTCATTTCGAAATTTTGCAAGTTGTTTCCGTTTCAGTGTTTTAACGTCGATCCCATTAATATGGAGCTTTCCTTCGTGTTTTTCTGAATTATCAAGCGTTCCTAAAATCTGCAGCAATGTAGTTTTTCCTGCACCAGAAGCACCAACAATGGAAACGATTTCTCCTTTTTTTATATGAAGATCAACTCCTTTTAAAACATGCAGATCGTCGTAATGTTTATGTAAGTTTTCAGCTAAAATCATGACTATTAAATAAGAACGTGAAAGTACTGTTTTGTGCACAGAAACACAATATTTCTTTTAAATAAGACACTAATTATATGTTAAACGGAAATATACAAACAGTACACTTTGTAGTTTTATAAAACAAAAAAATAATATGGAAAAAGACAACAAACAAATAGTATTTGCTGGAGGCTGCTTTTGGTGCACCGAAGCTGTTTTTCAACGTATTGAAGGTGTAGAAACCGTAACCCCTGGGTTTGCTGGCGGAAACATTAAAAATCCTGCATATCGAGAAGTAGTTTCAGGTAGAACCGGTCATGCAGAAGCAGTAGAAGTAACTTTTGATGCTGCAGAAGTGAAATTGGAAACGTTACTTGAAATTTTCTTCGCGACGCATGACCCTACAACCTTGAACAAACAAGCTAATGACGTGGGTACACAATACCGAAGCGCTATTTTTTATACGACGGAAGAACAAAAGCAAAAAACAGAAGAATTTATTACCTTGCTGACTGATAAAAATGTGTTTGAAAATCCGGTTGTAACCGAAGTGAAACCGCTGGATGCTTTTTATAAAGCTGAAATAGACCACCATGATTATTACAATCAAAATAAACAACAACCGTATTGTCAGTACATTATCAACCCAAAAATTGATAAAATAAATAAATACTATTCCGATAAACTAAAAACCACTTAATGGCATCCTATAAATTCTTTGAAGAGTACAACGAAACCGTTACAGATGACTTAAAAACTAATTTTTCTAGCATATTAACAGGGTTAGGTGAAGATGTAAATAGAGAAGGGGTATTAAAAACCCCGGAACGCGCTGCAAAAGCGATGCAGTTTTTAACCTCTGGCAACTGTCAAGATCCTGCAGAAATATTAAAATCGGCCATGTTTGCTGAAGATTATCACGACATGGTCATCATTAAGGACATAGAGTTGTATTCGTTGTGTGAGCACCATATGCTCCCATTTTTTGGAAAAGCACATATCGCTTATATTCCCAATGGTCATATTGTTGGGCTTAGTAAAATACCTCGCGTGGTAGATGTTTTTGCTCGTAGATTACAAGTACAAGAGCGTTTGACACACGATATTTTGGAATGCATTAATAACACCTTAAAACCACAAGGTGTAGCAGTCGTTATTGAGGCGTCTCATTTATGTATGATGATGCGCGGCGTACAAAAGCAAAATAGTGTGACCACAACATCCGGATTTCGAGGTCAGTTTGAAAAAATTGAAACTCGGGATGAGTTCCTAAAGTTGATTAGCAACGACTTATCATAATTTTTGGCAGGTTTTTTGCGTTATATAGATTGTAAACAAAAATTGCAAAAATGAAAAATGCTAAATATACATTACTAAAAAAAGGACTTATCTACGATCTTGTAGGTATGGTAACTATTTTTATACCGATTATTGGACCTTTTTTAGATATTATTTGGGCTCCCTATGCCGCTAAAAAAATGAGTGATATGTATGAAGGAGAGAAAGGAAAAATAGCATCTATAGTAGTGTTTGTTGAAGAAATACTACCTATTACAGACTTTATCCCCACATTTACATTAATGTGGTTGTATACTTTTGTATGGCAAGGAAAAAAACAGCCTACACCACAGACTATTGAAGTAGAAGTGAACGAATAATAACGTATTAGAAAAATAAAAAAAGCCTCGCAAATTATACTTGCGAGGCTTTTTGTGTTTAAAGACTAACTTTAACGGTACCATTTATACTTCTTCCAGTATTTAAGATACCATCTAATTTTAACCTGGAAAGATGCGAAATGTAATTTTCGTTAAATAGATTTGTTACTGATAATTGCAACTTAATATCTACAGTGTTTAACTTAAATACATTAGAAGCTCCTAGACTAACTAAGTTGTATCCATCAGTATCGGTTTCAAAAGTACTTGTGTTATTTTGATCAAACGTATTCTGAAGCGTTACAAAAGCACCGGGTTTACTTAAAAATTTAGATTCTTCAAACTCTACACGTAGTGTGTTTCTTAGTGTATTAGCCGGAATTAAAGGTAGATAGGTGTCAGAATCTAGTTTGCCGGTAACGGTTTCAAAACTGCTTTCTATATGAAGCCAATCTAAGGGATGTGGGTGTATGTGAACACCAAATTCACCTCCATATAGCTTCGCATCAGATTGAACATATGTAAATACCTGATCACCATCTATTACTTGATCAGTTGGACTAATAAATATATAGTCATTCACCACATTATAAAATCCGTTGGCGAAAACTTCAAAATGTTCATTGGTAAATTCTAATGAAATATCAGTTTGCAAGTTTTGTTCATTTGTTAAGTCTGCATTTCCTATTTCGTATCGGTTCGCTCCATTGTGAGATCCGTTGGATGTTAATTCAGCTAAATTAGGTGCTCTAAATCCGCTTGCTACATTAACACGCGCTACTACCTCTTCAGTAATATCTACTTTCGCACCTATAGCCGCATTAAAGCTATTAAAGTCTCGATCTAAAGCAGCAAAATATCCCTCTTCTGAAGGTACCCCAGCAGCGTCACTTTCAATAGTTCGTCTATCATATCGCAACCCAGCCTGTAAGTCTATCTTTTCAAGATGATAATGAGTGGTGGCAAATATGCCAACATCAAAAGTTGTAGCATCTGGAATTAATAGCTCTTCTCCAAAATTCTCATTCGTTTGATACATACCCTGAACCCCTGCAATAGTCTCAAAGTTCCCTAACTGAGGCAGATTGTACTTTACATCATAATTTATAGTATTTAATTTCATCTGTAAAGCAGGCTCGTCTTCAGAATGTCCATGTTCCTCATCCTCATGTTCTTCTTCATCTTCATGTTCACCTTCGTGCTCTTCATGGTGGTCTTCAAACTCTCTGCGGTCATTATGTTGGTACCCTAATTTAACGTCTAAACTAGAGTTGTTGAAGAAAAAAGAATTTTCCCAACTTACAATATGGTTGTCAATTTCTTGAAATGGAAGTTGCAATTCCTTGCTGGTAGTTTGTTCTTCTATTGTTTCGGGAATACCAATATTTGATCTGTTGTAGTTATACCGGATGGTAGATTTCAGCTTTTTATCTTGAAATTGAATACCGGTTTTAAAATCGGTTTCATTAAATCGAGTATTGGTAACCCGCTCTCCATTGCCCGTTTTATAATCACTATATGTGCTATAACCTCCTCGCGCAAGAAATTTTAATTTATCTCCAGAAAACTGAACACCAGCATTCGTTGATGAACCGAGGGTATTTGAAAAATAATTCCCCTGAATATCTGCATGTAGTTCATTACTCTGTGCAAAGCGTTCTGGGTTTATGTAAAGTACTCCTCCCAGCGCATCACTACCATAGAGTAGGGAGGCGGGACCTTTTATAACTTCAACGCTTTCAACTCCTGCACCGTTAATACCCAGTCCGTGTTCATCGCCAAACTGTTGATTTTCCAAACGCACACCTTGCGTATAGGTCAATACTCTATTAGAACTTAGCCCTCTAATTACAGGTTTTCCAATACCCGTACCAGTACTAATGCTTTCTACGCCTGGGATATTCGTGATACCTTCGGCAAGCGTAGTACTTCCTTTGGAAAGCAGTTCATTTACGCCAACCCGTTCTACTTTCATAACATTATCACCCTGTAATTTATGAAAAGGAGTCGAAATGATGATCTCTTCCATTTCTACGGCGCTTTCACTTAATCGAATGTTTTCAGTAACGGAGCTGTTTTGAGAAAATTGGACTTTTTTTGAAACCGTTGCATACCCTAAATACGAATAAACAACGGTATACGTTCCTTTAGGAATATTAGAAACTTCATAGTTGCCATCTAATGTAGCAACGGTTCCTTTTTCAAGTTGTGGAATATAAATGGTGGCAGGCAACGGTTGGTCTGTATCTTTAGTGGTTACCAGACCTTGTATTGTATTTTGTGCGCTTGCAGTGGTAATGCCCATGAATACCAATAGCAAGCATGTGTATAATTTCATACTTCTTAGTTTAATTTTAATAAAAGAGATGTGTACTAATAACTAAGAAATGGCAGGAGGACCCCGAACATAGTACGTTGTTGAAGTAGTGTTTATTTCAACAGAAAAATAGCGTGTTTCATGTTTTGAAGGTTCTTCTATACTGAAGAATTCAGGATAGTTGACTACGCTATAGCTGAAATTTGAAAAATGAAAATCAAATAAACTACAATTTACTTTTTTCTCGTGAAGGTGTGTGGTTACCTCTCCACACGATTTATGATCGTGACCTTCAAAAATATGTGCAAACTGAACAACTAACGGAAACCACAAAAGCCCTATCAATAAGATAGAGACAGGAAGTTTCAAAAGGTTTTTATAGTTATTCATTAGGAAGTAAAAAACCAAGTTTCATGCTTCGAAGCATTTTTTTTTCAAAGTTCCAAAAAAAATGGAACTCTCCAAAGAGCCAGCCAAAGAAAACCAATAAAACTTGATAAGCTGGGAAAATTATTAAAATACGAATTGGCCAATAAATGTACCAGCCATTGTTTTTTGTGATTCCTATTGCTTCAGTTAAGGGAGCGGCAAATTTAGCTGCGGTGCTACCGGTTATGGCAAATACAATAAAAATAACGGTCAATTGCCAGTTGGACGTGACATCCCAACGCTCTTTTAGTTTTTTCATCTTCGTCCGCCGGGCAAATGTTGGTTGTACTTTTGTTGAAAGTAAACAAAGTAATTGTATAGCAAATAATTTACTTCATAACCATAATCTGTATTGTAATTATAATTTATCTCTTGTGGATATAGGTTCGTGGAATATCGCTGTGAACTTCGGACCCGTATGTTATATTCTGAAACAAAAAATTGATTTTTATTTTCTAAATAATTTAGTCCATAATGTCCACGAGGTGGTTGGGTTACCAACCAAGAATTAAAACCGGGTTCTATAATTAAAATTTCATACTCTAAGCTATCGTTTGCAATACGCACCGTATCATTTTCAACCCTAGCGGTATTGTTGTCACCCTTCATAGTTGATTTTGTTGAATCACAACTATATACGGCTAACGAAATTGCTATAAAAAAAAGTAGGTATTTCATTATAATTGATTTTTATAAAAATACTAAAAAAGTAGGGAAGTGATTGGCTGCTTTTGTTGGGTTTAACAAAAAACCGTGCTTTGAACAACAAAACACGGTTTTAATTACTGTTTGGGTTAAATTACTTTCCAAAAAGACCACCAATCATTCCGCCTAAGCCGCCTTTATTGCTGTTGCCTAAAACCATTCCGGCAACGTCATCGATAACGCTTCCGTCATTATTTCCGTCTAATAAAGATTCAATTAAAGATTGTTCTTTATCCTGTTCTTCTTGAGAATTTCCCGCCATCATGTTACCGAGTAAGCTGGTTATTCCCGATTGAGAGTCGACGTTATTTTCTCTTTTTTGTTTTCCTAAGTATCCCAATAAAATAGGGGCAGCTACTTGTAATATCTGCATTACAGAGTTAACATCCATCCCAGATTTTTTTGAAAGTGCACCAACAACATTGTCTTGAGAACCGCCAAGTGCGTGACCTAAAATACCAAGGCCATCAATTTTTGCATCTTCATTTACACCACCGCCAAAAAAACCACCTAGGTTATCTAAAAGGCTGCCGTCATGTTTGCTATTGCTTAAAGCACTCATAAGCCCCGAAGCACCTTCTTCCGATTTTGCATTTTTTTTCATCGCTCCCATTAAAATAGGAAGTCCCATGGATAAAACGGAGGCTGTTTTGTCAACTGGTTGCTTGGTTTCATTACTTATGCCACCAATAATTTGTTTTCCCATGTCGCTATTTAATAAATCGAGTATTCCTGCCATTAGTTTATTTTTTAAGATTAGTAGTTAACAATATACCTTTTAAAGATACTAAAGTTTCTAATTTACTGGTTTTAATATAGATACAATCTGTTCTGCTAGCTCGACACCTATTCTATCTTGGGCCTCTTCGGTAGCAGCCCCAATATGCGGACTCAACGATATATTTCCATTCATTAATATTTTAATTTCAGGAGAAGGTTCGTTTTCAAACGTATCTAATGCTGCAAAAGATATTTTTCCTTTTTCCAACGCTTCCAGCAATGCTTTTTCATCTATTACGCCACCACGAGCAGCATTTATAATAGCTGCACCATCTTTCATTTGTTCTATTTCGGCTTCGCCAATTACATACTTTTTCTGTGCAGGTACATGCAAGGTGATAAAATCACTGTGTTTTATTAATTCTGAAACAGGTTCGGTTTTAATCTTTAGGGTTATTTGTTGCCCATCGTAGAAATCTAATGTAATATCAGCTTCTCCAACTTGATTGTCGCTTGCAATTACTTTCATACCACAACCAAGTGCTATTTTTGCTACTTCGCGACCAATTCGTCCAAAACCAATGATTCCTAAAGTTTTACCACGCAATTCTTTTCCGCCACCATAGGTTTTTTTCAACTCTTTAAAACGAGAATCGCCTTCTAAGGGCATGGTTCTGTTGGCATCGTGTAAATTTCGAACGCCACCAAAAAGGTGCGCAAAAACCAATTCAGCTACAGAAGAGGAAGAGGCTGCCGGTGTGTTAATAACTTTGATGTCTTTACTACGAGCATATTCCACATCAATATTATCCATGCCAACACCGCCACGCCCAATTACTTTAAGGCTAGGACACGCATCGATTAGGTCTTTTCGAACCTTTGTGGCACTCCGTACCAAAATTACATCGATATTATTTTTATTAATGTAGTTTTCAAGTTGTTCTTGTGCAACTTTAACGGTTAGTACTTCAAAACCTGCGTTTTCAAGGGCTTTTACACCGCTTTTTGAAATTCCGTCGTTTGCTAAAACCTTCATATAATTTGTTTTTTTATTTCTAAAATGTGGCTTCGATACAGTTTCGTTTAAATTATATTTCAACGAAACCACTCAGTCCCAGTTTCTTATTATTTAATTTTCCTTAATCCTAATTTATCCTATTCGTTCTAATTCTTTCATAACATCAACTAAAATTTGAACGCTTTCAAATTCTAATGCATTGTACATCGAGGCGCGATACCCGCCAACACTTCTGTGACCATTTAAGCCATTGATTCCGGCTTCTTGCCATAATGTATCGAATGGCTCCTTTAAACTTTTATCGGTTAAGTTAAACGTTGCATTCATAGTAGATCGATCCTCTTTGTTGGCTACGAAACCTTTAAATAAAGGATTTCTATCTATTTCAGAATAAACTAAATCAGCTTTTTTATTATTCACTTTTTCAATCGCAGAAATCCCGCCTTTTTCTTTCAACCATTCTAACGTCAACATAGAGACATACACCGCAAAAACCGCTGGTGTATTAAACATACTGTCTTTTCCAATATGTACTTTGTAATCCATTAATGAGGGAATAGTACGAGATACTTTTCCTAAAACATCTTCTTTTACAACAATTAAAGTGGTTCCTGCAGGCCCCATATTTTTTTGAGCTCCAGCGTAGATAATACTGAACTTTGAAAAATCTAATTGCCGTGAAAAGATATCGCTACTCATATCGCAAACGATAGGGGCGTCAATTTTCGGGAAATCTTTTAGCTGTGTTCCAAAAATGGTATTGTTGCTTGTACAATGAAAATAATCAACATCTGAAGGAATAGTATAATTTTTTGGTATGTAATTGAAATTTTGATCTTTAGATGACGCAACTTCAACTACTTCTCCAAACATGTTGGCTTCCTTAATTGATTTAGTGGACCACGTTCCTGTATTGAGATATGCAGCTTTATTTTCCAATAAATTGTATGCAACCCGCAAAAATTCCATGCTAGCACCACCTTGCAAAAAAAGTGCTTTATAACCTTTATTTTGAAGTCCTAAATGTTCGAGAGCCAATTTTTGAGCACGCTCCATAACGGCCACAAAATCTTTACTTCGGTGCGAAATTTCAATTAACGATAAATCTAAACCATTGAAGTTTAAAATTGCTTCGGAAGCTTTACGCAACACTGGCTGTGGCAACACACAAGGTCCGGCGCTAAAGTTGTGTTTTTTCATTTTAAAGAATTTAATGCAAAGATGCTAATTCTGAACCCAATGTTGGTTAATTTGCTATTAATTTATCAAGATAGTTTTAACAAAAAGGCTACTGTATCTACTCCGTCGGCATAATCCCAAAGCGCTGGGCTTTGTGCTTTACCAAAAGGAATTTCATTGTTAATTCCAGCATTTGAAACAATGGCTTGAATTTTATCAGATTCTGCTTCTAATTTCTTTTTTACATCTTTCAACGTAGAATACGTTTCATAAAAAGTAACTGAAATAGGCGAGGAGTAGCCTGTGTCTTCCTTTAGTAATAAATATTCATTATCTAATAAGTTTATGTTGCTCATTAAATACACCGCCTTGTTGTAATCGTAATTATTGATATACTTATGATTGTTTATAACGTGTTTCCAAGCTGTCTCTTATACACATCTCCGAGCCCACGAGACCTCTCTACATCTC
>CAJXPE010000106.1 GCA_913057965.1 uncultured Marixanthomonas sp.
CTACACGTAAGGAGTCGTCGGCAGCGTCAGATGTGTATAAGAGACAGGTTTAAGTACGACAACACTTCATTTGAAACATATTCACCACAAACCTTATGATGTGGAAAACTATTTTTCTCAATTAAAAGGACAGCTATATTATGTTTTGAAAGATGTAAGGCACAAGTTAACCCAGCCAGACCCCCTCCAATTATTACAACATCAAAGATTGAATTATTCATCTACGTAAAGAAACTGTGAATTTTCCACATAAAAAAATCCTGCTTTTATTAAAAAGCAGGATTGATTGTGTATTAGTGTAAGGGGCTTTTAATTTCCTCCTTGTTGTGCTTCTTGTTCGGCATCGTTCACCATTTTATCATTAGGAACGATCGCAACATTTACACGACGGTTTTGAGCACGACCTGCTTCTGTAACGTTGTCGGCAACAGGTGTTTGTTCTCCAAACCAGTTAGTTGTAAATCTACCGTTACTTAATCCTTTAGTTTGTGTAAAGTAGCTCGTTACAGATTGTGCACGTTGTTTCGAAAGTGTCATGTTATACGCTTCAGATCCTGTGCTGTCGGTATGTCCAACAACTAATACATCGGTATCTGGGTATTCACGTAATACATTCGCCAATTTATCTAATGTAGCTTGTGATGCTGCATTAATATTATATTTGTTGGTATCAAAATATACACCACTGTTTTCATCGAAAGTAACTACAATACCGTCATCAACACGTTCTACTTGTGCTCCAGGTATTTCAGTTTCGATCTTCTGGGCTTGTTTATCCATTTTATTACCAATAATAACTCCAGCAGCTCCTCCTGCAACACCACCAATTACGGCTCCTAATTCTCCATTACCACCTTTACCAATATTATTACCTAAAATGGCTCCTAAAACAGCTCCTCCAGTAGCACCAATTACAGCGCCTTTCTGCTTGTTATTTGCATTTTTAACAGCTTCACAATTTGTGAATGCAGTTAAAAATAGAGCGGTTAAACCAATTATTGATATTTGTTTAAGTGTTTGTCTCATTATTCATTAATTTTAGTAAAGTTCATATTGATTGTAAAAGGAGATCCTTCTAAGTTAACTGTTTGTTCCCAACGCATAGATGACTCATTTAACTGTGCCAATTGTAAACGGAAACCTACATCATCAGCAGATTTTCCTTTTGCATTGGTTGGTTTCAATAAAAAGTCATATAATCCTGTTGTAGGATCTATTTCCTGAATTGTGAAAATAAAGTTTCGATCTCCTGTTGGGCAATCTGGGTTATTTATAGTATATACCCCTGTATTATTGTTCGGGATAAATCTCCAGGTACTGCCTTCAAAGCATTCTTTTGATGTATCACCTAATAAAGAGACATTAAATTCTCCGGATTCACTATATGATATATTATCCAAAGCCCAATATCCTTTTATTATTTTTCGTGATTCTGTAACTGTTTTGGGGGTACCGCATGATAATGCAGTCATAGCCACCACAGCTAATACTATAAGTTTTTTCATACTTGGTAATTTTAAATTTAAAGGTTAGTAATGTTTAAGGTCAATAATTCTATCTTCTAAATAATCTAGATAATAAGGATAGTACAAGTAGTACTAAAAATATCCAAAAAATAATCATTGCGATATCAGTTGCACCTTCTGCGATGCCTCCAAATCCAAATACTGCCGCAATTAATGCGATTACTAGAAAAATAACAATCCAACGTACCATAATTTTTAAGTTTTAATGATTAGTATATCACTAAGGTACGCAACAATCATTCTTGAAATGGAATGTTTACAATAAGTTTAACAGCAAATGTTAACATTTTAATAAGCTACTAAAGAAGTCAATTCTTCTTTAAAGCGTTCTTTAGGAAGGTACTGTTTTTCAAGGTTAGCAGCGAATGGCACCGGTGTTTCCATACTTGCTACACGCTTAATTGGAGCGTCTAAATACTCAAAACAACTTTCAGAAATCAATGCTGAAATATCTGAAGCCAGTCCTCCAAACATAGAATCTTCTTGAAGAATTATCACTTTATTGGTTTTCTTCGCGGAAGCAAAAATAGCTTCCGTATCCAAAGGAGAAAGTGTACGCAAATCAAGTAAATCTGCTGAAATAGCCGGCATTTCATCTAACGTTTCCATCGCCCAATGCACACCAGCACCATATGTAACTATGGTAATATCTTTCCCTTCTCTTAGTAAGGAAGCTTTTCCTAGGGGTAATGTGTAATAATCGGTGGGCACCTCTTGACGCACACTTCTATATAATGCTTTGTGCTCAAAGAAAATCACCGGATTTGGATCTTCAATCGCTGTTGCCAACAATCCTTTGGCATCATACGGAAAAGCCGGATAAACCACTTTTAATCCTGGAGTGTGGGTAAACCAAGCTTCGTTTGTTTGGCTATGGAAAGGTCCAGCTCCTACTCCTGCTCCGCAAGGCATCCGTATTACCACATCCGCTTTTTGACTCCAACGATAATGACTTTTTGCTAAATAATTTACAATCGGATTAAACCCTGACGTAGCAAAATCACCAAATTGCATTTCCATAACCGATTTATATCCATTAATAGAAAGTCCCATCGCTGCAGAAACTATAGCCGACTCACATATAGGCGTATTACGAACTCGGTCTTTACCAAATTCATCCACAAAACCATCGGTTATTTTAAAAACACCACCGTATTCAGCAACATCTTGTCCCATTATTACAAGGTTGTCATGGCGTTGCATAGATTGCTTTAATCCTTGCGAAATGGCATCGACTAATCGAATTTCTTCTTTATTTGTATTTTCTTTAACTTCTTGATATTCAAATTTTTCAAATACATCATCTAATTCATTGCTTTTACTGGAAGTGATAACTTCTTCAGAAAAAGCCAAATCAAGATTCTCATTTATTTCGGAGATTATTTCCTCCTTAAACTGAATATTTTCTTCTTCAGTAAGCAAATTTTCATTCCGAAGAAATTCTAAAAAATTTTCCACAGGATCTTTAGCTGCCCACTCATCCATCAATTCCTGCGGAACGTATTTAGTCCCACTCGCCTCTTCATGACCACGCATTCTAAAGGTTTTAAACTCTAGCAATATTGGTCGCGGATTTTCTCTCATATCTTCAACAAGTGCTTTCACTTTAGAATACACTTCGAGGATGTTGTTCCCTTCAATGATATGTGCTTCCATGCCATACCCTTTCCCACGATCCGCTAAATTTTCACAGTTATATTGTTCGTTGGTTGGTGTGGAAAGTCCATATCCGTTGTTTTCAATACAAAATAAAACAGGTAATTTCCATACTGAAGCTACATTTAAAGCCTCATGAATATCGCCTTCGCTCGTTCCCCCTTCCCCGGTAAAAACAGCGCAAACTTGATTGTTGTTTTTTAATTTATTTGCCAACGCAATACCGTCGGCAACGCCAAATTGGGGACCTAAATGCGATATCATCCCCACAATTTTAAACTCTTGTGTACCAAAATGAAAACTGCGATCGCGTCCTTTTGTAAAACCATTAGCTTTTCCTTGCCATTGTGAAAACAAACGGTTTAAAGGAATATCGCGTGTAGTAAAAACACCTAAGTTTCGGTGCATCGGCAATATGTATTCTTCTTTATCTAAAACCGAGGTAATCCCTACCGATATGGCTTCTTGGCCAATACCACTAAACCACTTTGATATTTTACCTTGGCGCAATAATATGAGCATCTTCTCCTCGATTAATCGAGGTTTCAACATTCGTTTATATAAAGAAATTAAAGTCGTATCATCAATATTGCTTCGGTCGTAATCAAATTGAACGGTAGATGCAGTTTCGGAGCTCATAGTTTTTTTTTAGTACTTTCAAATGTAGAAAAAATTGCTGTTCTGTAAAGCGTTTAATTCACTTTTTTAACTTCGGAAATGAGCGCTATATTTGGTATATTTGTAATTAGAAAACAAAAACTTATGAATAATATACCTAGCGTGGATCTTTCAGACTTCCTGTCTGATGACCCAAAAAGAAAACAGAAGTTTGTAGATGAGATTGGTACCGCTTATGAAGAAATAGGCTTTGTATCGCTAAAAAATCACTTTCTAAGTGATGATTTGGTTGAAAACTTATATAAAGAAATCAAAGCTTTTTTTGCACTTCCAGTTGAAACAAAAGAAAGTTACGAGATAGAAGGCTTAGGCGGACAACGCGGGTATGTTTCTTTCGGAAAAGAACACGCAAAAGGTAAAAAAGAAGGCGATTTAAAAGAATTTTGGCATTTTGGTCAAGAACCTGATGCAGAAGCGGATTTACCGGAAGAATATCCCGATAATGTTAAAGTAAAGGAGCTTCCAGATTTTAACCACACTGGAATGGAAGCCTATAGAATGCTTGAAAAAACAGGAATTTATGTACTTCGTGCCTTAGCACTATACATTGGTATTGAAGAAACGTATTTCGATAAATGGGCAACCAATGGAAATAGTATTTTACGCCCCATCCATTACCCACCAATTACCGAAGAGCCTAAAGGTGCTGTGCGTGCAGGTGCTCACGGAGATATTAATTTAATTACCTTATTAATGGGAGCTTCGGCTGGAGGATTACAAGTATTACGAAAAGATGGGGAATGGATCGATGCTATTCCACAGGAAGATGAACTGGTAATAAACGTAGGCGATATGCTAGAACGCCATACTAATAATAAGCTTCGTTCTACTATCCATAGGGTAGCAAACCCACCAAAAGAAGAATGGGACAACCCACGTTATAGTATTCCATTTTTTATGCATCCGCGCAGTGATATGAAGTTAAACTGCTTAGAGGAATGTATAGATGATGAACACCCAAAAGCCTATCCAGATATTACAGCAGGCGAATTTTTACACCAGCGTCTAGTTGAAATTGGGTTGATTAAAGAATAATTTATGGATTTACAAGACCAGTTAAAAGATTTATTTCCCGATCACGAACCTTCTGAAGAGCCCAAGGAAGAAAAATCAAACGTTTGGCTTCAAGATGATCCGTTGCATTGTAAATATGAGAAACGTCGCGGAAAACCGATAACCATTATTGATAATTATACCGGTGCTCAAAGTGATTTTAAACAATTGGCTAAAGAATTAAAAAAAATGCTGGGTGTTGGTGGTAGTTTTAAAAACGAACAAATTATCATTCAAGGAGATTACCGAAAAGAAATTATGGAGCATTTGCAAGATAAAGGCTTTAATGTGAAACGTGTAGGTGGATGAGAATAGCAGAATCTGAATTAATCTTAAACCCCGATGGTAGTATTTATCACCTTAACCTACGACCTGAAGACCTCGCCCACACCGTTATAACCGTAGGCGATCCCGAGCGGGTGGAGAGCATTTCTAAGCACTTTGACGCCTTAGAGGTCGATGTTCATAAAAGAGAATTTAAAACCCATACGGGTACGTATAAAGGCAAACGAATTTCGGTCATTTCAACCGGGATTGGTACCGATAATATTGACATTGTTTTCAATGAATTGGATGCCTTGGTCAATATCGATTTTGAAACTCGAACCAAAAAAGAAAACCATACGCAACTTACAATTATTCGAGTGGGAACCTCTGGAGCGATTCAAACAAATATTCCTATTGATAGCTTTTTAATTTCTGAAACAGCTGTTGGTTTTGATAATTTGCTCCATTTTTACGGAAACACTACTTTTTTAGATGAATCTTTTTCCGAAGCATTGATACAACACACGAATTGGTCCCCTAAAAAATCAGCTCCTTATGTTGTTCATGCAGATGAAACTTTGCTCAGCCTGTTTTCCGAAGAAAGTTTTATAAGAGGAATAACAGCTACCAACGTCGGGTTTTACGGTCCCCAAGGAAGAATCCTTCGCCTTCCTTTGCAAGATGAAAATTTAAACGATAAAATTGCTTCTTTTGCGCATAACGGCAAGCGAATCACAAACCTTGAAATGGAAACTTCTGGAATTTACGGAATGGCAAGATTATTGAACCATAGAGCTATATCGTTAAATGCTATTTTGGCCAATCGACCCAATGAAAGATTTAGCGAAACCCCTAAAGAAACAGTAGATACTTTAATAAAAAAGACATTAGAAATAATCACGGAATGAAAAAAATGATCATAGGCGGCGTACCCGAACACTTTAACTTACCTTGGTACTTAACCCTTCGTGAAAAAAAGTATCACGATGAAAATATTAACCTACGTTGGAAAGATTATTACGGCGGAACTGGAGAAATGTGCAAAGCACTTCGTGACGGTACTATTGATATGGCCGTTATTTTAACGGAAGGGATTGTGCGTGATATTATAAACGGGAACGATTCAAAAATTGTTCAGGTTTTTGTAAAATCACCTTTATTATGGGGAATTCACGTAGCTGAAAATTCAGATTATAAAAAGGTTTCCGATTTAAAAGGAACCGAAGCCGCTATAAGCCGCTATGGGTCTGGTTCTCATCTAATGTCCTATGTAAATGCTGAAAACCAAGGTTGGGATTATGAAGAAGATCTCGAATTTAAAGTCATCAAAGATTTAGAAGGTGCCTTAAAAAACCTTCCAAAAGGGAATGGCGATTATTTTATGTGGGAAAAATTTACCACCAAACCATATGTAGATAATGGCCCTTTTAGATTGGTTGGCGAATGCCCTACGCCTTGGCCTTGTTTTGTTATTGCCGTACGCAATGAAGTTTTAGAGAAAGAAGGAGAACTTATTAAGTCTATTTTAGAAACGATCAACAAAACCACGCGAGAGTTTAAAGATATCCCAGCTATAGAAAAAATGATTTCGAATCGGTACGACCAAAAGTTAGAAGATGTTCAACAATGGTTGTCACTGACCGAATGGAGTCAAGAAAACCTTACTGAAGAGGAACTTAAAAATGTTCAAGAAAAGCTACTTGAATTAAGTTTAATTGATAAAAATGTACCTTCAGAAGAAATTCTTTGGCAGCCTTCTTAAAAAAATAATCCCTTTTTACGCAACCTTTTTAAAAGTCGCTCATCTTACTAGTGTAAAGTAAGAACGTATGACCACTTTTTTAATCATTTTAGGGGCCTTACTAGTAACAAACTTTTTGTTGTTACAGTTTAGCTGCAATGATCCTGCAGAGCCCGAAACACCAGAAGACGAGTAAAATAACTCAATCTGAAGTTTAAGTTTATAGTAAATCTCAAAATTGAGGATAGCCTTTTTATATAAGGCTACCACTCAATTTTTTCCTTCCCGCTTTTTTCTAAATACGAATTTGTTTTACTGAAATGCTTGTTACCAAACCAATACCCTCTATTAGCACTCAGAGGCGATGGATGACCACTGGTTAACACCAAATGCTTATCAGTATCAATCTTAGCCCCTTTTTTCTTGGCATAACCACCCCATAACAAGAATACTAGCCCTTCCCTATTTTCAGAAAGCTTTGTTATTACAGCATCGGTAAACTGCTCCCATCCTTTTTTCTGATGACTTCCTGCCTGATGCGCTCTAACCGTCAATGTTGCGTTTAACAATAAAACTCCTTGATTTGCCCATCGTTCTAAATTACCATTCGGTGGCATAGATTTTCCTATATCCGTTTTAATTTCTTCAAAAATATTTTTCAAAGATGGTGGTTTGACTATACCATCGGCAACCGAAAAACACAACCCATTTGCTTGTCCTACTCCATGATACGGATCTTGCCCTAAAATAACTACTTTAACTTCATTAAAAGGCGTGTGATCAAAGGCTGAGAATATTTGTGTTCCTGGAGGAAAACAAGTGTTTTTTTCATATTCACTTTTTACAAAGCTTGTTAATTTTTTGAAGTATGGTTTTTCAAATTCATCAGCTAATTGCTGCCTCCAACTTTCTTCAATTGTTACCTCCATTATATGTATTTTTGTACTAATTAAAATGTAAAATTACAGGATAAAAGGCGAATGGTTCGTATTGATTTAAAAACATTGCAAGATTTAGAGTTCCCTTCGGTTTTGCAACAAATAGCAAATTTTAGTATTACAGAGCCCGGCAACGACCGAGTCTTAAAAATAAAGCCTTTTAAACATACGGACAAAGTTACGCCAGAGTTATATAGAGTAAAAGAATTTACAGCTTCTTTTGAAAGTGATAGCCCCATCCCCAATCACGATTTTGAACCTATTGATAAAGCACTTCAATTTTTAGATATTGAAAATAGTGTGTTAGAAATTTCAAGTTTCAGAAAAATTAAATCTGTTACTGAAACCACAAAACACCTTTTAAAATTCTTTAAAAAATTTGAAGAGTTTTACATTTATTTAAACCGCTTTTCCTCTAAAGTCGACTACAATCCAGTTATTTCAGAAGAAATAGAAAAGAAAATTGATCGGTTTGGCGATGTAAAAAATGAGGCTTCTGAAGAATTAGCTTCAATACGAAGACGATTAAACCAAGTAAAAGGACAAATAAATTCTTCTTTTACTAAGGCCCTTAATCACTATTCACAAGCGGATTATCTGGATGAAATTAAAGAAACAGTCGTCGAAAATCGGCGTGTATTGGCTGTAAAAGCTATGCATAGAAAGAAAATTCGTGGATCTGTTTTAGGGAATTCCAGAACGGGAAGTATTGTTTACATGGAGCCTCAGGAAACCCTTGATTTTACAAATGAACTGAGCAATCTCATTTACGAGGAACAAGAAGAGATTAAACGGATTTTAAAACAGCTTACTGAGTTTGTTCGTCCGTATAAAAAGTTGTTAAAGCAATATCAAAACTATTTATCCAAAATTGATGTTTTATACGCAAAAGCAAAGTACGCTCGTACTATCAACGGAGTACTCCCTATTTTGACCGATGCTAAATTTCTGCTTTTAAAAGACGCTTATCACCCTTTGTTATGGATTGCCAATAAAAAAAGAAACGAAAAAACCTTTCCGCAGACTATTTCGTTAGAACCTGAAAAACGAATTATTGTCATTAGTGGTCCCAATGCCGGTGGTAAAAGTATCACCTTAAAAACCGTTGGTTTATTACAAGTTATGCTGCAAAGTGGTTTGTTGGTACCTGTAGACCCGTTAAGTGAATTTAGCTTTTTTGATAGGGTGCTAACTGATATTGGCGACAATCAATCTATTGAAAACCATTTAAGTACGTATAGTTATCGATTAAAAAAAATGAATCAATTTCTTCGGAAATGTAACAAAAACACCCTCTTTTTAATTGATGAATTTGGTACCGGAAGTGATCCTGAATTGGGCGGTGCGCTGGCTGAAACCTTTTTAGAAGTATTTTACGAACGGGAAGCCTTTGGGATTATCACCACGCACTACGCCAACTTAAAAGTATTGGCCAGCGAACTTCCTTTTGCTATCAATGCCAATATGCAGTTTGACAATCGAAGCTTAGAGCCTTTATATCAATTGCATTTAGGCGAAGCTGGAAGCTCTTTTACCTTTGAAGTAGCACAAAAAAATGGTATTCCGTATAGCTTGATTAACAAAGCGAA
Source organism: uncultured Marixanthomonas sp. (assembly GCA_913057965.1). Taxonomy (GTDB): domain Bacteria; phylum Bacteroidota; class Bacteroidia; order Flavobacteriales; family Flavobacteriaceae; genus Marixanthomonas. The sequence goes on from CAJXPE010000106.1 coordinate 9,449, forward strand.
AAAGAAAATTGAACGCGGTAAAGTCCTGTCTCTTATACACATCTGACGCTGCCGACGACTCCTTACGTGTAGAT